>JAISRS010000550.1 GCA_031273485.1 Prevotellaceae bacterium | reverse complement strand
AGGGAACTCCATCCATAGCACCTCAAAATAAGATTTAGACAACGTAATCCTCACATCCCTCCAGAGCGCCTCAAAATAAGATTTAGCCGAATTTAAAAAAATGTGTAGATACTATTGATTCTCCTTTCGGGTATCCACAAATTCATCGTTCATCGTTCATCGTTCATAATTCATAATTTATTTTGTTGGTTGTAAAACAAAGTCTATCTTTGCGAAAATTTTATTAAGACATGAAAAAGAAATGTAAGTATTTTAGTTTATGTGTCCTTATGAGTTTTGTGACGGTAGAGTTCCTGTTGTCGCAAACATCGTATGGATGGAGAGGATTGACGCGTAACGGCGTCTATTCCGAATCAGGACTGCTTGAGAGCTGGCCTCAGGAAGGTCCGAAACTGTTGTGGGAAACGCTGGAGATCGGTAAAGGTTACTCCAGCCCTGTGATCACAGGCGACCGCCTGTATATAACCGGTATGAATGAGGATGAAAATATGGAAATCTTCATGGCTTATACCCTGGACGGAAAAAAGATTTATGAAACCGCATACAGCGCGCCGTGGAATAAGACTTATCCCGAAACCCGCACAACGCCAACAATCGCGGGCGATAAAGCATACGTCATCAGCGGTTCGGGAGAAATTGTGTGTATAGCAGTCGCCGACGGCGCCATAGCGTGGAAAGTGAACGGTGGCGAACTGTTTGAACGGAAAACCGGTACATGGGGAACTTCCGAATGTCCGCTGGTCTTCGACAATAAGGTGATTTATACCCCTTCGGGCGACAGAACTACAATGGTGGCTCTGAACGCTGAAACCGGAGAAACCGTCTGGAAAAGTCGGGCATTGGGCGATGTGGGAGCGTATGTTTCGCCGCTGTTGATTACGTATAAGGGAAAACGACAGATTGTAGGCTCTACCGGCAAAAATGTGATTGGGGTCAATCCTGAAACGGGCGACATAGAATGGACGTTCGCCGAATGGGAAAGACCGCAAGACCCGCCGCCAACCAATCCTCCGAAGGAGGGAAATGCCCCTCGCGAACGGTCGCCGGGAAGAGATGCTCCGCAGGGAAACATCGCTACCAATACGCCTCTCTACAGGGACGGACGGATATTCTTCTGTCACGGGTATAACATCGGCGCTTATATGCTTCAATTGAACGATGATCTCACGGGCGTCAGTCTGGCATGGCGCAACAACGATCTGGATACCCATCACGGTGGATATGTGCTGATAAACGATGTAATCTATGGCTCCAACTGGATAAATAATACTCAGGGCAACTGGGTCGCCGTGGACTGGAACACCGGAGAAACAAGGTATGAAACCGACTGGGGCAGCGGAAAAAGCAAAGGCTCCATAGTTGCTGCAAATAATATGCTGTACTGTTACGACGAACGTCGCGGAACGGTGGGTCTGGTACGTTCCAATCCCGAAAAATTTGATGTTGTCAGCGAATTTCGCATAACCAAAGGCTCCGGTCCCTTCTGGGCGCATCCCGTAATTTGTAACGGAGTACTTTATGTTCGCCATGGCAACGCGCTCATGGCTTATAATGTTAAATGATACTGTACTCTTTCGCACGTAGTTCTGTGCTGAAGCCGTTTCAAAAACAATTTAGCGCTCTGATGACAGCCCCCAAAGGGAGAAATTGTCATCCGAGCGCTAAATTACTTTTTAGACACTCTCCTGCCGGCGCCCTCACAACATCAATTCATCGCCCCGCCAAACATTCGTAATTCGTAATTGACAATTCGTAATTGATAGTTGATAATTCGTAATTGATAATTGATAAATATTTCATTGTTACGACCGCCTTAACGGCGTTTTTCGAGCGCAAAGGTACTCGTTTATTTTGAATTTCTTTAACGATTAACGATTAACTTATTTAACGATGAACAATTAAGAGCAAAAAAACCGGCTAAATCTGATCAGGCGATCAGGCGTTAATCCTCAACTTTTTTCTTAATTCCTTCAGCATATCCTGCGTTGTGGTATCGAGATTATATTTCGGCATCCAATCCCATTCTTCGCTGGCGCATGAATCGTCGAGGCTGTTGGGCCAGCTGTCGGCAATAGCTTGCCGAACAGGGTCTAACCGGTACTCCATCCTGAAGTCGGGGATATATTTTGAGATTGTTGATTGCAGGGTTTCAGGGTCGAAACTCATTGCGGTAATATTAAAAGCGTTTCGGTGTATCAGCCTGTCGGGATTGGCTTCCATGAGATTTATGGCAGCCGACAGAGCGTCGGGCATATACATCATGTCCATGAAAGTCCCTGCAAGTAAAGGACATTGGAACACTTCCCTTTTCACTGCGGCGTAATAAATCTCTACCGCATAATCGGTTGTTCCGCCTCCCGGAGGAGCGACGTGTGAGATTATTCCGGGAAAACGCACCGAACGTGTATCCACTCCAAAACGTTTGAAATAATAATCGCTGAGCAGTTCTCCCGCTACTTTTGTAACTCCGTACATGGTTTTCGGACGCTGTATCGTGTCCTGCGGAGTATTGCATTTGGGGGTATTATCGCCGAAAGCGCCTATGGAACTTGGCGTAAACACGGCACAATGCAATTCGCGGGCAATTTCCAGCACATTAAACAGTCCGCCAAGACCTGTTTTCCATGCAAGCTGCGGTTTTGTTTCGGCTGTTGCCGACAGCAGAGCCGCCATGTTGTAAATCGTATCAATTTTATATTTCTTCACTATTTCGGCAATTTGAGCGGCATCCGTAATATCTGCCGCTTCTGCCGGTCCCGATTCAAGAAGTTTGCCTTTCGGTTCGGCGCCCGCAATAAATCCCGCAACTACATTCGACGCTCCGTATCGGTTTCTCAAAGCCATGGTCAGTTCCGAGCCTATTTGTCCCGTAGAACCTATTATCAATATATTTTTCATGCGTAAATCAACAGCTCCTTTTTAATTATTTTATAAATCATCTGTTTTTTTGTTTCAATCACAATTGAAAACAAATGAATGTAATATTTGTTTTCACAGAGATAAACCTCATACTGTTATTTCCTGTTCTAAAAACTTCAACCTCCGAATTTGGAACGAAAAGTAAACATCCTGTTATCACATATTATTTGTATCATTTTCCATAGCCTTTTATTTAGAGTGAACTCCTAAAAACTTATGGAAACCTCTAATAAAACTTGATTTTTCAAGGCAAACAAAATTTTTAAACCGGAGTTTATCGATTGTAAACTCCGGTTTAAAAATTTTGTTTGCCTTGAAAAATCAAGTTTTCAGAAGTTCTCCTTATTCTTTTCCTTTTTCAGACAAACTACTGTCCTTTAATCTTTTTTCTTCACCCTCTATATTAAATGTCACCTCCCGTTTACCTCTATAGGCATTTTTTCCGTGAATAATCAAGATTGCCGTTCCGGGCTTGATGTTGTTTTTGTACGTCAGGTTAAAATCAGACCCGAACGTCAGTTTTTGATCTTCAAGATAAACAGTTGGAATAGGTGTGATTGCTTCGCCTGTTGCCTGCTGCACAGGGATAGCGTCCACATTTACGTCTTTCACATCTTTCTTAACATGCCGATAAGAATGTTCGTTGAAGTATTTGATATACGAATTCAGTTGCTTGATAAACTCTGTATATGTATCCGTATCATCAAGTATGGCAGATGCATTGATTAGATTAGTGACTTTATAATAGTTAACATCCACCTCGCTGCGTACTTCCTTTATACTGCCGCTGGGACGGTCGGCAAATTCGGTATTGCGCAGATCGAAAAGAGATTTAAACGTTGTTTCCGCTTCGGAAAGCTTTACTATCCACGACGTAATGCCTACAAGAGCGGCTTTGGGAGCGTATTCGTGGTTTTGAAATTCTGAAACCAGCAGTTCTACGGCTGCAGATTCTTCTTCAAACGCTTTGCGTTCAATCTTTCCATACGCTTTGAGGCGATTGTAGAGCGACGTAGCCGCCTCCGACACCGTTGGGTCGAAGTGTTTCATTCCTGCTCCAATGTTTTTACGGATTCCGGCGATGCAGTTGTCTATCAGCCGGTCGGTTTCGGAGAGTTGTTTAGTAACGTCGCTTTTACGTTTCCTGTCTATTAATTTTCCTTCCACAATGTAACGCTCACGGTACTCGGGAAGATAGGCTGATACTAATGTTTCTATTATGGGAAACTTAGCTATTAAACTGAGGACATTACCGTTAAATTCATAATGCCCCTCATTGCGATAGGTGTAAATGTACGCAGATTCAATTTTCTGTTTCATATATTTATCTTTTTAATGATTGATTAATAATATTAATGATATATAAAAAAATGATAATAGTGTCCAAAACGTTTTTTTTTGCTCCTGCAAATTGCAGGAAGGTTTCCAAAATGTTTTTTTTGCTCCTGCAAATTGCGGGAAGATTTCCAAAATGTTTTTTTTGCTCCTGCAAATTGCAGGAAGGTTTCCAAAATGTTTTTTTTGCTCCTGCAAATTGCAGGAAGGTTTCCAAAATGTTTTTTTT
>JAISRS010000546.1 GCA_031273485.1 Prevotellaceae bacterium | reverse complement strand
TAATTCATAATTCATAATTCAGCAAGGGTCTAATCCAGGATAAGTTCCTGCACATCTCCGAAGTTATTATATCCCGATATAATCACCTTATCGCCGGTTTCCAGTCCCTCCAATATTTCGTACTGCGAAGGGTTTTGACGCCCGACAACAATATTTGTTCTTATAGCCTTTTTCCCCGACTTGTCGAGTTTAAATACCCATTGTCCGCCGGTGGTTTGGTAGAAATTCCCCTTGTCGATAATCAGAGCGTCTTCGGGTTGTCCGAGTTCAATTTGTATTCGGTAGGTTTTCCCGATGCGGATATTATCGGGCGCTTCGCCTGTAAAAACGAGGTCAACATCAAACGTCCGTTCTTTGACTTCGGGGTTTATTTTGGTTATTTTCAGACCGAATTTCTTGGTCTGATACACCACAGTCGCCGGCAAACCTATCGTTATGCGGTCGATATAATATTCGCTGACCTTGGTACTTAATTTCAGGTCGTTGATTACTTTTTGTTCGCCGATGTTGTTGCCCACGCTGATTCTCTCTCCGGGGATAGCGCTAAGATATCCGAGTTGTCCGGTGATAGGCGCCCTCACAATCAAGTTATCCAATCGTTCCTTACTGCGCAGGAATCGTTTTTCTTCCCTGTTCAGATCGCTTTCCATCAACGAAATTTGGATAGCGTTCATCAGCGAATCCTGTTTCAGTTCTTCGAGCAGCATTGTAGTGTTTTTCTGCTGAAAATTATATTCGTCCGAAGCGACGTCGAGTTGGGCTTTGCTTTTGATGCCCATCTGAAACTCCTCCTGATCGAGGTTATACTGTTTACTCAGGCGTTCCAGGTCATAGATTGTTTTCAGGATTGTGCGCCTCAGCTCCGACGATTTTCTTTCCATTTGCAGCACTTTTTCCTGATGAGCCACTCTTTTCTTTTCGAGTTCATCGCTTTCGTCCTCAATGGTTTTTTGCAAATCGGGATTTTTAAGGACAAGAATCGTATCGCCCTTATTCAGCATACTGCCGTCTTCGGCGACAATGCGGTCAACAAGTCCTGCTTCGGAGATGTTGAGTTTTATTGTCATCTTCGGTTGAGCAAAACCTTCCAGGTCCACATATTCCATAAATTTACCCTGCTGCGCTTCCACAATCTGGAGATTTTCCGTGTCGTAGCGCAGTTTCGACGGTCCCGATGCCGAAAACAAAAGGTAAGCAATCAGAATCAGAACCGCAGTTCCAAACAAAATGTAATACTTATACCTTATTACAGGATGTTTCTTTTTTAATACAATATCCATAATAACATTATTTTAATTTAAATTAATTATTTATTTCATTTTAACAGTAAGTTGTAATCTTCCGTAAGTTGAATGTCTTTTTCAAAGTCATACAAAGTCAGTCGTCTGATGTTGTAATACAGCATCCAGAAATTCGACAGCGCATTGATATAACCTCTCTTGGCGTTGTCTTTTTCGAGTATTGCGTCATTGAGGTCAAGAATCGTTACCCGCCCCAGGACATACAGTTTCTGGGCGACTTCATTGCGTCGATGCGCGGTATAATCCGTTTTTTCGGCAACCACAATCTGGTTCATTTGCAGATTGAACTGCCTCACGGTTTTTATCAGATTCATGGTAAAGTTCATTTTATCCTGTTCAATCTGAGTTTCCACCAGGTTACGGTTCGATTCCGCAACCCGCACCTGTCCTTTCCTTCGTCCCCAGTCCAGAATTGGGAACCTCAATCCCACCTGCACCTGTTGTTGATTAAGCGGGTCTTTGTAGGCATTGGAGAGTTCCGTTCCTGCTTTTGAAAGTCCGAATTGAACATATAAATCCGCCTGAAGTCCGGCGTTAGCCTTAGCGTTGGCGACACTCCCTTCGCTTTCGATTCGGCTTCTTTCCCAGCCAACAACGGTGGGATTGTTGAGAAACGCCTGTTCCAAAGCCTTCTCCGCGTCGATTTTCAATTGCGGCACACTGTGGCTCAACACGGCTTCAATCACAATACTGTCGGTGATACCGAGATATGCCCTTAATTCCTGAACATAATCCTCCAGATTCAGTTGCGCATTCAGCAGATTGGTTTCCTCGTTCAGTTTTTTGACTTCCCATTGCAGCATTTCGCTTTCGGTGATTCGTCCTATTTTATACCTTCCTTCGGCAAAAGTGTATAAAGTGTCGGCATTGGCATAATTGGTACGTGCAATATCCAGATTCGACTGTGCGTTTGCCAGAGCGAAAAACCTTGCAACGGCGTTGTATGCCACGAGTTCAAGTGTGGTGACATAGTTTTTCTTGGCGATTTCATAACGCAGAGGTTCGGTTCTTTTTGCCCATTTCAGGCTGTTGTATCCAAAAAGCGTTTGCGAATAGGTAATCGACACCGGATTTGTTTGATAGGAATAACCGTTGTTGAGTCCGAACAGGTCTAACCGTCGAATGTCGGACGTCAGCGACAGGGTCCCTCCGGTGAGCGCAATGTTTTGACTCAAGGATAAGGCGCCGTTGGTAATAAGCTGATTTTGCTGCACAAATTGAGAAGTGCCGTCGGGCATGGTTATCACGTTGATCTGATGATAGAAATTGGGAGTGGAACTGAAATTCAACGAAGGCAGATAATTTGCCTTAAAATAGCAGTAACTCCAATAGGATGAATGGAAATTGTGCTTTGCCATCACAACATCCGGCGACTGTTTGCGCGCTAAGTCAATAACCTCGTCGATGGTTAATCTCAAGTGCGCTTTCTGAGCATACAACTCCGTTGCCAACAACACAACAATAATTGCATAACACAGCTTTAATATAAGACTTCTTTTCCCGTAATTTATACCGGGCTCTTTTCCCGAACCGCCTTTGCGGCGATTCCCATAACTGAATTTATTAATCCTTTGTTTCATATACAAATATAATTTAACTGCAAATCATAATGCAAACGGTATGCCAAACAGTTAATATGCTATAAAATAGCATTATGCGATTTTTGCAAAAACAGAAATATGTGCGAAAGCGCACAAATAGCGTGCGTTTTCGCACATAAAAGGCAATGTCGCTTCAACGCATTTTGTAAACACTTGAATATAACACCTGTTACAAAATCGAAAAAAAACAAAAAAAGGTGCGATTTCGCACATGGGGTTTTTTATCGCCGAATTATCCACGGTTTTTTGGTCGCCGAATGACACAGTTTTGGTCACCAAATTAAACGAATTTCTTTATCCACGAATTTTTTTTATCCACGAATTACACGAATTACACGAATTT
>JAISRS010000529.1 GCA_031273485.1 Prevotellaceae bacterium | reverse complement strand
GATTTCGCACATAAAAGGCAATCTCACTTTAACGCATTTTGTAAATGCTTGGAAATAACACCTGTTACAAAAATAAAAAAGAACACAAATATGTTCGATTTCGCACATCGGTTTTTTTTACCGGATTTTTCACGGATTTTTGTCTCCATCCCCCCCTGCCCAAAAAGAGGATGAATGACGAACTCTATCGGGACGGGTCTTAAGGACTATAAGGTCTTTAAAGTCCTTAAAGACCTTATAGTCCTTATAGTCTTTATAGTCCCGCAGCTAAAAGTAGGTTCCTCCGGCTTGCAGTCCCGCCTTAGTGCGAAGCAGGAGCTTCGCTTTTAGCTGCGGCGTAGCGAGACGCTACGCCGAACGGGGGGAACGTTGTCGTGAAAATCAGAGAACGTTGTGATAAGAAATATCGCTCGCACGGATTGCAAATCCGCGCAAGCTATGTTGATAGACCCGCTCCGCTTGCGCGGGTTTGCAACCCGCGCCACCGTGTCCGTTTCTCGCTTTTCTGCGCACGGATTGCAAATCCGCGCGAGCGGTGGGTCGCCTTCATCTAAGGGTAATAAGGACTTTAAAGTCTTTAAGGACTTTAAGGACTTTAAGGTCTTTAAAGACCTTATTACCCCTAACAGGGTTTTGAACCCTGTTAGGGGGTCGCTTGCGCGGGTTTGTAACCCGTGCCACCGCATCTGTTTCTCACTTTTCTGCGCACGGATTGCAAATCCGCGCGAGCGGTGGGGCGCCTTCATCTAAGGGTAATAAGGACTTTAAAGTCCTTAAATGAAAAAACGTTGTCAAAAATATGACAACGTTTTTTTAATTCTTTTAATTCAAACTTTGTTATTCACAAATGTCTGAAAGTAATTTTACGGCTATGAGAACAAAGCCGCTGCGTTTGTAGTAGGAGCTATTGAGAATCTATACAGTATAAAATCTCCGGCTTCAATTACTATTACTACATAAACGGATTTCTCGAAATAGGCGTCCATTGGAATAGATGTTCTAGCGCCACCACCTGGTAACGTCCAATCTTTTACAGGGGCGCCGTAGTTATCCAAATCTTCGGTAATATATACTTTTACTTTTGTTTGCGGCGAACCGTAACCGCCTGCATAAAAATAAAAACTAAGTGTGTCGGCAGAATTGGCTATTCTGATTAATGGAGAGATAAGAGTCAAATCTTCACCGCCCCAGTAGGAGGCAACACTCGTAGTTCCGATCTCTGTACTAAACCAAACCAAGTCAACGCCATCAGGGTCGTATCCGGTATATCGGTCGAATACCCAGTCCGCCACTGCCGCCGTATTAGGGGCAAAATCGCTTTTATACGGCGAGAAAGTAACGTTAAGCGTGGTAAAAGATTTGATGCTTCCGTAAGCGATACCGTCGGCGTTGTATGAATATGCCCGATAGTAATAGGTAGTGCTTTTCTTCAAACCTGTTACGGTTACTTCAAAATTGCCGATAGTTGCCGTATCCGCAGCTTGAATAGTTATTTTCTGTGAAGCGATTGTGAAATCAGTTGCTTCGCTCACAATTACGCCATTGTCCAGCAAGACGCTTCCACCGTCCCCGCTTACAGAGGAGGCAAGAATCACGGATGTTCCCAAGTTGTCAAGCAACTCGCCTGTGGTAACGCCTGTTGGTATTTTCGACGGGTCAGGAACATAATCCGTGACGCCGCTGTTTGGTTCAATTTCCTGTTCACATGCCGCCAAGAAACATACGGCACAAAATACTGCTAATAATTTATATAAAGTTTTCATCTCTTATCAGTTTATTGTTGAGGTACTAAATTGGGGTTATTAATTTGTTCGTTTTCGGGGATTTCAAAAATCATCCGTTCGTAGTTATAGGGGAATGAGTTTCCCGGAAGGAATACGTGGTTTGCAGCACGATGCACTGTTTTCTTGTATCGTTTTACGGCAAACAGCGTTTTTCCTTCGCCCCACATTTCAACGCGCCAGTTGAAGTAGATGGCTTCCAGTAACTGGGCGTCGCTCATTGCGGCAAGGCTTGCGGCAGCGGCAGGGTCGCGTAAATCGAGGAGGGATTTTAAAGCGGCTTTTGCTCCGGTGGCATTTCCCGAACGGGCAAGGGCTTCGGCATGCAGGAGATATATTTCTTCCGCCCGCATATACACTTCGTCATTTGTCCATGTTCTGTCTCCTCCCGGCACTCTTGCAGCATCATAGAATTTATAGATGGGAGCTAAGGGGGCTGCGCCGATTTCATCGGTATCCGGAGAACCGAACTGGTTTTTTCTTACATCGGTGTCCGGAATACTTGCATAGAGGTCGGCATCAATGATTTTTATGTTGCCTGCATAGCTGTAGCTGTATGTAAAATAGTCCACATGTCCCCAAAAAGTAGGCAATCCCGCTGTATTTTCGGTGGTAAGATCAACTCCCCAAATCCAGTTTGGAGAATCAATGGAGCGAAATCCGCTGTTGGTTACATCGTGAGCCGTCAGAAGAGGGAATTTGCCGCTTGAAATAATGGCGTTGGCAGCTTCGGCGGCTTTTTGATAGTCGCCTGCTTCGCCTCTCATGAGACAGGCATTTGCCAAAAATCCGAGCGCAACGTATTTGTCCGCTTTGGATTTATCGGAGCCTCTGTCGAAATTTTCAAGAGCTTTTACGGCGTCCTCGAGGTCGGAGATAATGAAGTCGTAAACTTCCGCTACGGTCGATTGTCCATGCTGTTCTGCCGTCAATTGCGTTCTGTAAACAGGGACGCCCGGAGAATCTTTTTTATCGCTGTACGGATGTTGATACAGGTTCACTAAATAAAAGTAAGCATAAGCTCTTACGGCTTTAGCCTGCCCGTAGTAAATTTTAGCGTTTGCATCTTCCGGTTCCGTTTCATCGCTGCCAAGGATGTCAAGTACTTCATTGGCGCCCTTTATCAACCGATAGTAGTAGCGCCATGCCATGTACGCGCGCTGAGCCGTTTTGATTTGACCTGTGAATTGATACACAGACATGAACCAGTTGTAGGCGGTGGCGGCAGAGCCGAAATCTCCCGACATGTAGTCCAGACAAATATCTATGGATTTTTGACCGAAGTCATCATGACCGTCACTGCCTCCTGTCCCAAATGCGAAGGTGGTGGAATAAAGTCCTGCGACTAACGGTTCCAATACAGCCTCAGAGTTTTTTGAGGCTATTTCACCTAACTGTTCCGTTGATAAATACCCCGTAGGTTCAGTATTGAGAAAATCTTCGGAGCAACCGGCAAAGAGCGTGATTGCCGATAATAATAATAAATATATTCTATTACGTTTCATAAATTTATACTTTTAAAATTAAAATTGAATATTGATTCCACACATAATTGTACTTAGCGGTATATATTGACTTCTGTTTGATTCGCCTGCCTGATCTCCCAAGGGGAAATATCCGCGACGTGCAGTTGTTACGTATAAATTATCGCCGGATACCCACAGTGTGCTTTTCTGGATTTTTGCTTTCTCCAGCAAGCGTTTGGGGAAAGTATAAGCAAGGCGAATATTGTTCAATCCCAGATAATTCATGCTTGTGAGGAAACGTGAAGAAAGACTGTTTACATTAGTGTCGTAATTTGCCGACAGACGCGGTACTGCGGTGTTTTGTCCGGGTGCAGTCCAGCGCTGTTCAATATCTTTATGCCAGTTCATGGTACCTATAAGGTCATTACCCATCAGTCCGGCATATACCGCATCGTAACCGTAGCCGCCGATGCTGTAAACAAACAGTGCATTTAACTCTATTCCTTTATACTTCACATTTAATCCGAAACTTCCCGCCAAATCGGGAATTGCGGACTTGTTGACGTATTTTAGAGTAGCATCGGCATACGTGGAAGTCTTTTTTTCGTCCAGTTCAACCGTTTCGCCTGCCTGCGCTCTTTGATAGAGATAATCTGTCATATTACTGATTCTTGTAGCGTTTCCGTCTGCGTCGAGATTGTTGTTATCGTAATAAACAAGCCATTGTGACAAGCCTGTATTGGCATCGACTCCGGTAAATTCGCGCATATAAAAGTCGTAGATAGAGTGACCTTTCGACCAACCGTAAGGACTGTGCAGTTCAAAGTTTTTCTCTGCCGAACCTTCCATCGGCATTTTTACCATTTTATTGGCGTAATGTGTCCCGATAAAGCGCAGTTCCACATCCCAGTCGGAGGTTTTAATAATTTTTCCGGAAATGTTAAATTCGATACCCGTATTATTCAGTTGCGCATCATTTACGGGAGCAGAGGCATAACCCAACGATGGAGCGACTTGTTTGCTGAATATCATATTGGTTGTTCTTTTTTGGAAAAATTCAATTTCACCGCTCAATCTGTCATCCCAAAAATCAAAATCCAAACCGGTATTGAACATATTACTTTTTTCCCATGTCAAATCGCTGTTACCTATATAGTACAGGCTGTATGTAATTTGATCATTCAGGTTGCGGATACTGTATAAATTTTGTGTGGGATAGAAATTTGCATTTGTGCTGCCCAAATTAAGATTCTCATTACCGGAAGTTCCGTAGCTGGCTTTCAGACGAAGGTTAGAGAGGAAATCCAGATTACTTACAAAATCCTCCTTACTGATTACCCACGCAACGCCTGCCGATCCGAAGTTACCCCATTTATGATTTGTGAATCGTGAACTGCCATCGCGTCTAAAATTTACGTCGGCAAAATATTTTTCATCATAATCATATTTTATCTGTGCAAAATAACTCTCTATTGATCTGTCCAACTTATATCCATCTATAGACTGCATATTTATGGCATTTGTAAATTCAATATTATCGGCTTGAGCCAGTCTGAACTTTTCGGCATAATCGTCACGTATTACAAGGCTTGAGGATTCATGCGCAACAAAAGCGTTTACCGTATGCCTGCCTGTTTTTTTATTATATGACAGCATTTGCGTATTGTTCAATCCGAGATAGGATACGTGTTCTCTGGCAATACGTCCGATTCCTTCCGCATCCCCATAGTAAGGATTTGTCAATTCTGTTTCTACCATGTACAGGTATTGATAACCGTTAGAACTTGAGAGTTTAAAATCTTTTAAAAATGAAATTTCAAAGTTTGCATTTCCTATCAACTGGTGAGAAGTTTGTCCCCTCACATCCAAATCAACAGTACCGACAGGGTTGATTCCCGATGCATAACCACGTTCATATCCGCCTTGCATCCCAAAGTCGTATCTGTTGCCGCCAACAAGCGGGTCGGGAACCAGATTACCGTTGGCATCACGCTGATATACGGGATAGATGGGAGGCATATTATTCACAAACTGAAACCCGTTGTTTTGATTATCGTCTTGCATCGGAAAGTCGGATTCCATATAAGAATAAGCGATATTTGTTGTGGCTTTAAACCATTCGCGCGGCTGATAATTGAGGTTTGATCTTGCGTTCAGTCGCGAAAAATCGGAACCGATATAATAACCCTTTTCGGTCAAAGCGCCAAAAGACGTATAATAGGAAAGTTTATCGGCTCCGCCCGAAAACCGTACGGAAGCCTCTGTTTTTTTCCCTGTGTTGAACATGTGATCCGACCATTTTTCGGGAGTGTATTTTCTGTTTGCATTGGAGAATTTACCCGAAACAGGGTCTATCACAGCGCTGCCGTCTGTGTTCCACATGTTATAAACAGGAGCAATACCGGTTGCGCCGAATAAATTGTTTGATGCGTATGCTCCTGCGGCGGCTCGCCCTAAATTGTTTTGAAGTTCGCCGTAATTACGCATCGCTTCCCAGCTAAGTTCCATGTATCTTTCGGGGGAATCAATCACATCATACATAGGAATTAACCTGACATTGACTCCTGCCTTGAGATCGACTTCTATGGTGGATTGTCCCTTAACCCCTTTTTTTGTTGTGATAAGAACTACTCCGTTAGCGGCTCTTGCTCCGTATAAAGCCGCAGCCGAGGCATCTTTTAACAAGGTAGTGGATTCTACATCAGAAGCGTTGATGGCGCTTATATCTCCGTCGTACGGAAGTCCATCCACCACATACAAGGGCGCTCTGCCGGAGTTTGCCGAACCGAATCCGCGAATACGTATAGTTGCATTTGTTCCGGGTTGTCCGCTCGTATTTATTACCTGTACGCCGGCTGCCTCTCCCACAAGCGCTTTGGTTATTTCGCTCTGATTCTTCCTTGTCAGATTTTCTCCCGAAACACTTGTAGCCGACCCCGTAAACGAACTTTTTTTAGCCGTTCCATACGCCACAACAATCACTTCATCCAGAGCGGAGGCGGAGTGGTGCAGTGTTATGCGCAAATTGGGCGCTACTTCCACTTCTTCGTCCTGCATACCGAGAAATTTCACTTCCAAGATTTTATCCGTTTCCGGAACATCCAGCGTGAATTTACCTTCCGAATCGGAAACTAC
>JAISRS010000504.1 GCA_031273485.1 Prevotellaceae bacterium | reverse complement strand
AGAATGTTACGAGAAATTAATTTTGCTTAATCCGGAAAAAAGCATTTACTTTGCAGCCAAAATTGATGAAATTAATAATAATTTAAAATAAATAAAGTTATGTATATTTTCTTTGCAATATTACTGATAGTTGTCGGAATAATTATGATCGCCACAGTATTGATACAAAACTCCAAGGGAGGAGGATTAGCTGCAAATTTTGCATCCGGAAACAGCACATTCGGAGTCAGACAAACCGCCGATTTGCTCGAAAAAGCTACATGGTACATGGTAATCGCCCTGTTTGTGTTCTGTTTCGCAGCCACAGCCTCTATTCCGCAAAATGTTGTACAGTCAAATCGCTCAGCCGTTCAGGATCGTATGCAAAGCGGAAACGTTCCCCAGGTACCGGGAACATTCCCCGCTACAGGTCTTCCTGCTCCATCAAGCGATTCAGGATCTGTTGGAAATTAAAAGTTAGAAATTTATACCGGTTTTCTGTACAGCCTCTAATTAATGAATGTTGTGTAAACAAACCGTTCGGAAACGAATGCAAAACGAGGCAATTTCTACAGTACCGGAAATATACCCCCCTACTACCTCTCAGGAGTAGATTTTGTGAGAAAAATTTTATATGTGAAAGAGGTTTTGCCCAACAAAACCTCTTTTTTGGTTAGAATTGCTCAACAAAGATTCGATTTAATTTATAATCAATTGACGGGATACGACATTTGCCACAGCATTATCGGTTTCGGTAAAAAAATTGGTTTGGACATTTAATGAATTTAAACAGTTAAAAATTGAAAATTTATTTTGTTACGGGAGAACCATCGGGCGATTTATTGGCGTCGAGCCTGATGAAATCTTTGACGGATAAAATTCCCGACGTGGAATTTTACGGAACAGGCGGCGAAACAATGAAATCGTACGGATTTAAGAGCCTGTTCAATATGGCGGAACTCACAGTAATGGGTTTTTTTGAAGTGTTGCCGAGACTTCCGCTGATACTTAAACGTATCACGCAAACTGTTGCGGATATCGAAAAAATCAACCCCGACATTATTATAACCGTAGATAGCTGGGGATTTGTGAGTACGCTACTTAAACGGTTAAAAAAAAGAAATATAACCATTCCTAAACTGCATTATGTAGCGCCTCAGGTGTGGGCGTGGAAAAAAGGAAGAGCCAAGAAAGTCGCCAAACTTGTAGATCGTCTTATGACTTTGTTGCCGCATGAACCGCAGTGTTTTGAAAAATACGGGCTTAAGTGCGATTTTGTCGGTCATCCGGTAGTGGAAAATAAAGTTGATGAAATCGACGTAAACAGTTTCCTCATACAATATAACATTCCTGTAAATGCAAATATATTAGTTGTTTTGCCGGGAAGCAGAAACAGCGAAGTCAAAAGACTTATCCCGATTTTCAGGAAATCGTTGGATATTCTTTCAACAAAAATTGAAAACCTGTACGTAATAATTCCAACCGTTGAAACAGTCGTAAACGAGGTGAAAAAGGCATTCGATACCGGCGATATACCCTGCCTTGTCGTTACCGGCAGAACCGAAAGATACGCAGCGTTCAAATCAAGCAGAATGGCAATAGCGGCATCAGGAACAGTATCGCTGGAACTGGCTTCCTGCGGCACTCCACATTTGGTTGCATACAAATTTAACGTTCTCACCAATTTCTTAGCCGACATATTCGTTAACGTAAAATATGCCAATCTCATAAATATACTTTGCGATAAGGAAATCATACCGGAATTTATGCTGAAAAAATGCCGTGCCGATTTGATAGCGGATAAAGCCATGGAACTGACAAATATGACTGTTGCAAAAAATATGATAAAGGAAACCGGCGAAGGATTACAAAAATTACGTTTGCCGGACGTATTACCTTCGGAAAGAGCAGCAGAGATTGTTGTAGAAATGGTCCGGAAGAATGTTAATTCACAGGAAATAATCGACTGAAAACAGTAACATTGTTTTCCTCTTGTGAGAAATAAATTTTCCTGCATAAGTATGGAAAAATCAGTCCGTATTTATATGGATTTTTATATAAATCGACAAATGTTTCGGATTTAGCCGTGTATTTGACTAAGTCAAATACAATCCTCTTTCGTTCCGGCTTGTCCGGCTTAGGAAGTTTCATGGATAAAAATATTACCTTTGCGAAAAAAAACTGTAAATAATAGTGCAACAGACAATGTCGATAAATGTTAAAAACCTGTTTAAGTATTACGGTACGCAGGAAGTCTTAAAAGGAATATCTTTTGATATAGAAGGTTCGGGAGTTACCGGATTTCTGGGACCAAACGGAGCAGGAAAATCAACCATGATGAAAATCCTGTCGGGCGTTATCAGTCCTTCTTCCGGCAGCGCTAAAATAAATGATATGGATGTGCTTGTGTATCCCAAGAAAATCAAGAGTATCACGGGTTATCTCCCTGAACATAATCCACTTTATTTGGACATGTATGTAAAAGAATTTTTATATATGACCGCAACAATTTATAAGGTTCCGCAGAAACAAAAAGCAGTATCCAAAGCCATTGAAATGACGGGTTTGGGTTCGGAACAAACAAAGCGAATAGGCAATCTCTCAAAAGGATACCGTCAGAGAGTGGGGCTTGCTCAAAACCTGCTTCATAATCCGGACGTTTTAATCTTAGACGAACCGACCACCGGCTTAGACCCCAATCAAATTGTAGATATCCGCAACCTGATAAAAGAAATGGGCAAGGAAAAAACAGTGATGCTTTCGTCGCACATCATGCAGGAGGTTGAAGCAATATGCGGCAACATCATAATAATCAACAACGGGGAAATTGTTGCCGACGGACTGACATCTTCCCTGAAATTGCAGGCTACTGGACAGGTTACGGAAGTCGAATTTTTGGAACCGCCCAATACGGATATTCTGGAACGGGAGGATTTTGTGGAAACAGTAAATTCGACGAAACCAAATGTGTTTCTTGTGAAAGGATGCAATAACAGAGATATACGACCGGAATTGTTTAAATGGGCTGTGAAAAACAATATGACAATAATATCGCTGCAACAAAAAGAAAGCAGACTGGAAGATATATTCAGATTATTAACCAAACAAAACTCTTAGAAATTAGTCTAATACCATTAAAGAATTTGAAAAAGGAAAAAAAATATGAGTAGAAAATATGAAAAAAATTATGTAGTATTCCTTTTTTATATAATTTTGCGTTCAAATTAACAAAATAAAATGAATTATGAAATGTTATCGCGATAAGGAGGACAGTTTGATTTTAAAGAGAATATTTGCAGGGTTACGGTTAGCCGACGAGTTGTATTCTCCCTCATTATCATTGAAGTTTCATGGAAAATTGACATTGGAAAATAATAAAATAATAATTCGTATTAATAATACAGTAAATAATACATAAGATGGAAGATAAAAATACTTTTACGAACCCTATATCCGGACAATCGCCCAGACCATTAATCACGCCCAAAACAGGTCCGTTGCCTCCGCCACGACCGCCGGGCAGTCCGCTGCCTCCGCCAACACCGCCGGGTAGTCCGTTACCTCCGCCAACGCCGCCGGGTAGTCCGTTACCTCCGCCAACGCCGCCGAATAACAAATCGGGAACTAAAACAGTTTTGCAGGTAATTATCGCTGTATTGTCGATAGCTCTGGTAGCTGCTTTAGTGTTTATTTACACAATAACCAAACAGTCGGCAGAAGACCTGGAACTTGCAAGAATAGAAAGAGAAGAAGTGATAATGGATTTAGATAAACTTAAATCGGATTACGGAGAATTGAAAGCCGGAAACGATACATTGAACGCTCAACTTGATTCCGAACGTCAAAAAATAGACGTTCTCATGGAACGTATCAAAAAAACCGAAGCCACCAATAGAGCTAATGTAGCTAAAATACGTCAGTATGAACGTGAAGTCAATAACCTTAAATCACTTCTGACCGGTTATGTGCATCAGATTGATTCGCTGAATACGCTCAACAGAGCCTTGAGAGCGGAAAATACCAAGGTGAAATCGGAAATGTCCCAATCGAAAAAGCAGGTCGAACAACTCTCGCAGGAAACCACCGCTCTTAAATCAATAGTAGAAAAAGGCGGAGAACTGAAAACCCGCGATATTACCGTCGTCGCCCTGACAGACAGAGACAAAGCAACCACAAAGGCAAGACAGACGGAACAATTGAAGGTTTGCCTCACTCTGATAGAAAACAGCATAGCCAAACGAGGTCCCCGCAGCGTGTATGTGAGAATAAAAGCTCCCGACGGAAGCCTGCTCACTCAATCCGTTACCAATTTGTTTGACCCCGTTTCGGGAGGAGCGCAATTGATCTATTCTGCAAAAAGAGAAGTAGATTACAACGGCGAAGACCTGGAAGTATGCGTGTTTTATAAAGACAGCGACTTTATGCCCGGCGCCTACAACATTGAGGTTTTTCTTGACGGACTGTTTGTAGGGTCTTCACAATTTACA
This sequence comes from Prevotellaceae bacterium, assembly GCA_031273485.1. Taxonomy (GTDB): domain Bacteria; phylum Bacteroidota; class Bacteroidia; order Bacteroidales; family UBA932; genus JAIRLF01. The sequence goes on along the minus strand of JAISRS010000504.1, from coordinate 2,642 downwards.
TTGAAATAGTTTTTTAATTTAATCTTTAGTTCATCTTGATAGCCGTAAAGTCCGATGACTTACGGCTATTTTCTTTATTATCCTTTGGAATTTGAATTACCCCCGAACAGGAATAAATAACCTCTATAAATAATTTATTACTAAGTATATTTTTAACCGTTACGGAATAACAAAAAAGGCGGCAAACCACCTTTTTAAAAAACAGGAATAATGTTGTATGATGACAGAAATATCGTTTTGCGAAACAGTATCTCCTGCAAACATGGATATAAGAAACTTGTTCACATTATACAGCACGTAGCCTCTTGCGGCATTATGCAGCATCATTACCGACATAGCCCATGTCTTATGCCGGAGCATTTTCATCCACTTCATGCTGCCGTTGATTGTTGCCCGAAAGAACACATAAAGCGCATTCCACGAACCCGACCATTGCCGCTCCTGTTGAAATTCACCGTTGCTTCCTTTGCTGCGTGCGTTGCTTCCGTCATATCGCGTCCCGACGTGCGATATGCCATGTACACGGCAAAGCGGGTGGTGAGTTCGGAAGCTTCCGCTGCTGCATTTAAGACTGTCCCGATGTGGAATATGTCAAATTCTCCGCAAAGATTCTTTTTCTCTTTTACCGCTCTGTCCAGACTGTTGTTGATAAGGTCAACCGTCCTCTCCATGTTGATGAACTGTTCCGTTGCCTGCTCCATTTCTGTTGTGTTTGCGGGCGCCGAAACATGGTTTACTACCGTATCAATAAAATATAGTGTGCCGTTGTTGTCGGCAAGTACGTTGCGTGGTTCGGCATCCCATAATTCATACGTGCCGTTTGTCCAGCCCGTTTCGCCGTCAGATATTTTCGCCTTGCGGAATCCTTGAGCTTTAAGGTAATTGTCTATTTGCTGTTGAGTGGCGTGAGGCGCATTGATAAAAGGTTGTTTTAACACAACCGACACTTCGCCCATACTGTTCTCTGCAAAGCCTATTATTTCGTATTGAATATTTGAAAACAACTCGTTGTGAGAACTTAATCGGTCAATGAAATTATCAAAATCGTGATTTTCGTCCAATAACGACAGATTGTTTACTTTGATAACATGTTTTTTGTCCTTTGACATATAGACCTCATTTTCCTGACCTTTGGAAACGGGTCTTTCGGCTATGGATTTTATGTCATCTATCCACGTGCCGTTGGATAGCGCCGCTACTTCCAGCTGTCCAAGAAATCGTTCTTTACTCCAAGCTGTGCGTCCCTGCGACGTTGTAGTTCTACTACTTCGTCCATTGTCAGCGGATGCTTCTGTGATTGTTTGATGTATTCTTCCCCCTTGCGGTTGTTTTCCCACCAACCCACGTAAGGCACTGCTGCCCACTGCTCGTCCGTTATCCATTCCGGCTTCTGCTCTTTTTCCATGACTTGAATTATTTTCTACAAAGGTACTGTTTTTTTTCGAATATTCCAAATAATTTTCAAACGCTTCATAGATAAATTCTTGGTCTTCACGTGCTACGTCTTCTGTTTCTTCCGCAAGTGACGCTCTACGCTGCTCCGGCGTCATGCCCATGCGACGCTGTACGTTGTTTGCCTCCGCTTCTCCGGCAGAGAACTTGTAGTTGTCGTCGGAGGAATTGGCGCCGCGGGCAAAGCCTTCGATGTGCTGTATTGCGTGCTGTATTTCGTGAGCAAGCACAGAGCCTATAGCCTTGTAATCAGGCGCATACATGGGGTTTATGGTGATGTCTTTTTCCCATCGGTCGTACCTGCCTCTGGCGTTTAATGAGGGGTCGAATCTCACCGGCATGTTCGCCAGTTGCGGATAGGCTTTGAGTACTTCGGGTTCGAGCGCTACGACGTATTTTAACTCACGCACTCCGCTTATTTCACCTGTCAGGTTCCTTGGAACGTGACCTATTACTATGTCCGGTATTTCATACCGCCATTTACCGTCGGCTCCACGTTCCCATCCGGTAGCGAATTTGATTGCTCTTTCGTCTTTATCGGCGGCTTCCATTTCAAGTGCTACATGCTTATTATCTATTCGGGTAGTGGCTTCCTCCGCTTTATCCAAAGCGGCGGCGCCCTGCTCGCCGACAAACAGAAAACGTGTATCGTCGCTTGTGTTGTCGAAATTGCCGTTATTTTCAAACGCCGACTTGATTTGATTAGGGTTCAAGGCAACAAATTCATCGCGTAAATTCGCGTTAAAAAATACCCCGTCATACCCCTCGGAAACTATTTCGTCCGTAAATTCCTGCGATACCTCCGCGCTGTTTGCTTCTGCCAGCTTGTTGCTCTCCTCATAAGACATGTGATAAGGTTCACGTATGTTAAGAAATGTATCGTAGATACTCCCATCCATGCCCCTGTATTGGTCTGCTACTCTTTTTTGACCGGAAAAGTAAAATCCACGACCCTGAAATCCCTCATCGTTTCCACTGCCAATTTTATTTTTGTCAAAGACGGTGAACCCTGATTTGTCCCGTGTCCCGTGATACACCACCATTGGTTCGCCGTTTTCATCCACGACTTTAGAAGAATTTTTTTTGGCTGTTTCAAGATTTTGTATTATCTTTGCAAAGTCTCCGATAGGGCTTCTGGATTGAGTTCCAGTCTTGAACCCGATTCGGAGATTTTGTTGTAATATCACTTC
>JAISRS010000458.1 GCA_031273485.1 Prevotellaceae bacterium | reverse complement strand
GAAATAAATTCCAAAGACCATCACATTTACAAACAACATTATTAAATCTTATCTATACAAGTCTTAATCTAATTTTGCAACTTGAACACAATGGGAAGTACATACGGTACTTTCACCGGTTTATTTTGCTGGCTGCCGGGAGTCCATTTGGGCGATTCCTTTACTGCGGCAAGAACTATATCCGACAGTATCGGGTCAACTTTTCTTGTAGATTTTATATCCGAAAGCGAACCGTCGGTGTTTATTACAAATGAAACATATACAACCCCTGTAATACCATTTTCCTGAGCCACTTGCGGATATCCGCCTATTTTGTCTAAAATCCAGTCCCTAAAAGATTCGGCATCTTTACCCTGAAACTTCGGTTTATTTTCCACAAGCACAAATGGGACTGATTCTATTATGTCTTCTTCCGGCACGTTTGTTTGTTGGACAACTGTTCCAACATTTCCAAAAATTTGAAAAACATCTTTATCCGCTTCTATGTTCGAAAAATCAACGCCTGAAAACACTTCCACGTCATTTTCCACGATATTAATTTCTTCAGGAATTTGAGGAATTTGAGGAAGTTCCTGCGGAGAAAGATGCGTTTGCGTGATTGGAATAAACTCTTCTTCTTCAATAATTGTTTTAAAATTTTGCAAAAGAACGGTTTCTTTGATTTCATCTTTCGAAGCCCATTCGAAAGAAACTAACACAGCCAATAATGACAGGCTTAATGCGATTTCAAAAAACAAAAACTTTTTGTTTTGAATATCTGCTTTGCGAGTTTTCTTTAATTCCATAATTACTTACATTTTAATCATTATTACTTTGTCCGGCTACCTGACATCACAATATATATCAAATACCATGCCAAAGTAAGGATTAAGCCGTCTTAATTTTTTTCCGAATTGTTTTTTTAATCTTCGTCCGATTCTCTGATTTTAAGAAAAAAAGATTTCAATAGATTTGTACATTCGTCTTTAAGGACACCTTTGATTATTGTTGTTTTCGGATGAAAAATTTTTCCGGTTAAGGTTGAATATCCTCGTTTTTCGTCGTCGGCGCCATACACAACAGTGCCTAATTGCGCCCAAAAACAAGCTCCGGCGCACATTATACAAGGTTCTAATGTAACATACAAAATGCAATCTTTCAAATACTTTCCTCCTATTGTATTTGTTGCTGCCGTTATTGCCTGAAGTTCGGCATGAGCGGTTGGGTCGTTTAATGTTTCGGTGAGATTATGTCCACGACCTATTATGCGGTTATTCCATCTGACTACTGCTCCAACAGGAATTTCTCCGGCATCAAAAGCCTTTGATGCTTCAATAATAGCTTCCTTCATGAAATATTCGTCAGTATATAGGTTTGTAATCAAATTCATAATTAATAGGCGTTAAAAAAATGGTCTTCAGAAATAAATCCCAAAGACCATTTACAAAAATTATCTAAATCTAAATCCTAAAAATCTATACAAAATTTAATTTTGCAGTTTGAACACAATAGGAAGCACATAAGGAACTTTCACCGGTTTATTTTGCTGACTGCCGGGAGTCCATTTAGGCGACTTCTTTACTGCGGCAAGAACTACATCCGACAATATCGGGTCAACTTTTCTTGTGGATTTTATGTCCGAAAGCGAACCGTCTGTATTTACTACAAACGAAACATACACGACTCCGGTAATATTATTTTCCTGAGCCACTTGCGGATATCCGCCTATCTGGTCTAAAATCCAATCTCTAAAAGATTCGGCATCCTTACCTTGAAACTTCGGTTTATTTTCCACAATCGCAAACGGGATTGTTTCTTCCACTTCTTCTTCGTCTTCTATTTCCTTTTTAGCAGCCTTTTCAACATATTTTAAATCCTGAAAAAGGTTGTTATTTGTTTCGGATTCCGAGAAATCAATGTTTGATGCTATTTCCACATCGTCTTCCACGATGTTGATTTCTTCGGGAATCTGGGGAATTTGAGGAATTTCCTGTGGAGGGGGCGGTTCCTGCTGTGTGATTGGCACAGCTTCTTCTTCTTCAATAATTTCCTGACGTTGTTGCACAAGAAGTGCGTCTGTTTTTTCTTTCGAAGTCCATTCGAAAGCGACTAAAACAGCCAACAAAGACACACTTAATGCGATTTCAAAAAACAAAAACTTTTTGTTTTGAAGATCTGCTTTTGAAGTTTTCTTTAATTCCATAATTATTTACATTTTAATTTAAATTTTATTTCTATTTTGTCTTGGTAACCTGACGATGTTCTATATGTCAAATACTGTGCCAAAATACATAAAATAATATAATTTTAATCAACGGGCTTAAGAGCCAAATAATTAATTTTCAAAGCCTGACATCTTCTCAACTCTTGTTTAACATCTGTTACGATACCCATTCTTGTTTGTTCGTCGATTTTGAACGCAACAGTGAGTTGTATTCTGTCGGCTTCGCTTAATTGTTCCCGTTTGGCTGCAACAAAATCACGTATATCATTCACTGTACTGAATTTATCATTCAATTGCATACGGGTATCCGTACCATAGTTCTTTTGCAATGCATCCTGCGGCGTGCCGATGTTAATATAACAAGTAAGGTCTTTACGCTCTAACTTTGCTATTTCGGTAGCTTCGGGGAGTTTAATTTTAACCATAATTTCTTCATCCCTCATAGTGGTTGTAACCATGAAGAAGAAGAGCAACATAAATACGATATCCGACATAGAACTGGATGAATATGATCCTGCGACTCTTTTCTTTTTCTTTACCAATTTCATATAACTATCCTCCTATTTCTTTTTCTTTTTTGCTGTTGCATCTCTCGGTTCGGCTTCCGATATATTGAGAGGGTAAACGCTTCTTACCGCATCCAACTGTTCTTCTGTGAGTTTTGTTAAAGGATTATTGAATCTTGATACCGAAAATTCTTCACGAAGTTCAGAATAAGCCTTCATTATTTCATTTTGAACAGCCATATATATTTTATAACTTGTCCCTCTATCGGTTTGTAAGGAAACTACTCCTTTGCTCACACTCATACTTCCCAAACCTGCGATGTCTTTTGTTTCCTTTTCGGGTTTATCCGCATCGTTGTTCGGGTTCTGGATAAATGTTTTAACTTCGTCTTTCAACAAAATGACTTCCATTGGTTTCCCATTAACAAGCAGACGGTCATAACTATTGACATGCACTTGCAAAATATTCCGCTTGTTGATATCAACATCTTGTTGTTCTTCAAGCATTGGAGGTAAGCGACGAGGCATACCGATATTTTGATCCATTGTTGTTGTTAACAGAAAAAATGTCAGGAGCAAAAAAGCAATATCAGCCATAGAACTAGTACTTAATTCCGGTGTTGATCTTTTTGCCATTTTAATTTATTTTTGTTTTATTATATTCACAACGCTTGTTACCAGGGTTACAAGTATTGCTGCTCCCAAAATGATATATATACTGATAATGTTCATATCTGCAAACTTTATAGTACTTTCACTAACAGGATCATGACCCGGAGTGAATGGTAGCTGATCTCCATTTGCGAAGAGAATCGACAGCACTATAACTATTGCGAGTCCTACCAGACCTACAAAGATGCCTAAAGCCGATTTGGGGCTTTTAATAACTTGTGGTACAGGCAGAAGTATTGCCAATAATGCTGTAATACCCACCAAAATATAAGACCATACAAATATTGGGTTTATGACGCTCACCATTTCTTCTCTTTGAGAAACAGCGCTTAAATTCCCGCATTTTACAAACACATATCCGCATAATACAACGGAAATAATAGCCAAAACCCAAAGCAGAATATTTATATATTTACTTGCTTTCCACATGGTATCTTATTTTTTTGAGTTGTATTTCATCAAAATATCTACAAAAGATATCGAAGCGTCTTCCATAGAATTTACTATACCATCTATTTTGGAAATGATGTAGTTATAAAAAATCTGAAGGATAATTGCAACAATAAGACCGGTCACCGTTGTTATCAGGGCGACTTTCATACCTCCCGCCACAATTGAGGGCGACATTGTTCCTGCTTTCTGAATGTCATCGAAAGCCATTACCATACCGATAACTGTTCCAAGGAATCCCAAAGAGGGCGCTAATGCGATGAACAGTGCTATCCAAGGAAGATTGGTTTCCAATTGTCCCATTTGAACCGAGCCGTACGAAACAACGGATTTTTCAACCATATCCAATCCTTCTTCGCTACGTTCCAATCCTTGATAAAAAATACTTGCAACAGGACCTTTTGTATTTCTACAAACGTCTTTAGCGGCTTCTATTCCTCCGCTGTCTAAGGCGTTTTCTACTGCTGCTAATAATTTTTTAGTACTGGTTGTTGCCAGATTGAGGTATATTATACGCTCAATACAAAATGCTAAACCTAAAACCAGACACAATATAATAGGGGTCATAAACGTAGGTCCCCCGTCTATAAATTGTATCTTCAATTGTTGATGAAGGGGTACTTCTTGCCCCACTTCTTGTGCCGAAACATAACCTGCATAAGCGAGGAATGTTGTAAACGCTGCTGAAAACTTTAAAATTTTTCTCATGGCTTGCTTGTTTTTTTAAAATTTTTTTTAAAGATTGTTTTATTAATAATTATTTTTAATTTTTCACATTTATTATACATATTCCATTATATATATTTTCTTTTTAATTCATTATCTCTGCGGAGAAAAAGGGATTCGAACCCTTGATACCCTTTTGGAGTATACGCACTTTCCAGGCGCGCGCCTTCGTCCACTCGGCCATTTCTCCTTATTGCTTTTTTAACTTGTTTTAGTCGCAAAACAGAGCCGCTAAATTAATACTATTTTATTTTTCACAAAAATTTTATTTTATTTTTGTTCATTTTCATCACTTTTTAATATTTTCATTTTTACTTAGCCCTTTTCCGGGGGCGCTATTTTGTTTATTTTTTTATATATCCAAAAAATATCCGCAAAGGTAACAAATAATATGAATAGTAAAACAAAAAATATTGTATTTATGTCGATATTGTTGTTTTCTATGTTCAAAATTTTTAGCTCCGACATGTATATTTCCCTTGATACTATAGCGATAGCGAAAGAAATTATTCCTATCGAAATATTTAAAATAAAAACAAGAATATTGTATGGTTTTGCCAATTCTTTGCGTGAAAATCCCAAAAGTATCAGGTTTCCCAAAGTTTTTCTGTTCTTATATATCAGTAAATTTATGCTTAAAAACATCAATCCCATTGCCGGAAGTAGAATAAGCAGTCCCACAACGGAGATTATTATTATGATTAGTTTTAAAAAATAGGATAATTTCCCTTGTTCTCCTTTATTTTCTTTTACATCGTAATTTTTGGATGAAAAAAATTCTGCCGTTTGCGGATCTGCCGGATTTTTTACTGTAATTATCAGTTTGGATTTTTTTGCGGGTTTATTATTTCCGAAATTTTTGTTTGCCCAGTCCATAAAATCCTGTGGAACTAAGATTGTATTAAGGTAATCCGAAAATCCTGCGATGCGACCGGTGAATGTTTCACGTTTACTTTGATTTTGTATCAATACTTTAAAATTAACCGTTTTAACTATATTTTCCGATATCTGTGGCAATCCTCTACTTCCTGCAAAGCCGAAATTATATAATGCTAAATAATCGCGTGGTATAATCACAGGTATAAATTTGTCTGTTTCATTCCATTGCCAGTCGTCGCCTGCTCCGTCAAGGAGGTGGTCGGGTACGGATTCAAAAAACATTTCTGTTGAGAATGACGGAATTTTTCCGGAAGATTCTATATATGCAAATACGCTGTATTGACAGGGTGTGAAATATGACAGGGATTTGGTAAAATCCTGTGATTCTATTTCTTGAATTTCGGTATCCGTAAATACGGTACTTTGGGAATTGATTGCCGAAAGTAGTGATACTTTTTTTGTTACAATCATATATTCATTTTTGAACAGTCCGGTACTTGACGAAAATAGCGGACGAATGTCCATCGAAAAACTAAATGCCGTAAATATGATGCTCATCCCCACAAGTGCGGTGAAAGAATAGCCCAATAACTGGGGGATGCTGAGATTTTGTTTTAAAAGTTTTTTTAACATATTCCAAATTATATAACGGAAATAATATCTGCGACTTTACTAATGGTTTCCGCATGAGTTATATCTATCTCATATTCCGGTATTCCCGGAAGTCCGCCCATGTTGATTCTTGGATTTTTGTATTTCATACCTCCTGCAATTCGGCGTTTGCCTGACATGTGTATTTCTTTTATGCCGGTGTATTTCACTAAATCCAAGACGTTTGAAGGATTTATTCCGCTTCCCGCCATTATGGATATTCTATTGTTTGCCGCAATAACCAATTCTTTTATTAATGCTTTGCCTTCAATAGCCTTATTTTCTCCTCCCGAAGTGAGTATTCGCTCGCATCCGGTTTCTATTATGGTTTCTAATGCCTTATGGGGATTGTTTGTCATATCGAACGCTCGATGAAATGTAACTCCCATATTCAAGTCTTTTGCAATTTGCACTAACTCTGTTGTTCTGCGTTTGTCCACCGATCCGTCGGGTAGAAGGATGCCTGAAACTACGCCGGAGGCTCCGTATTTTTTTGCCAACGCAATATCTCTTTTCATTATTTCGTATTCGAGGTCGGAATACAGAAAGTCGCCGCCTCTTGGTCGAATGATAACATATACGGGAATTTTCACTAATCTGCACGATAATTCTATAGTTGCAGCGCTTGGAGTTGTTCCTCCTTCAAATAGATTGTCACACAATTCAATTCTTGATGCGCCTCCTTTTTCCGCCTCAATAGCCGACTGTACGGAATTGGTACAAACCTCAATTTTATAATTCATAATTCCTCATTTTTTTTTCTGTAATACTGCATAATTTCACTAAAATTTTCGTTTTTATCGGGGGCAAATATAGTCTGTTTTGAGAATTTACAAGAATATTTAATGTAATTATTAGAATATCAAGCCTTATGAATTATGACCGGACAACTCTCAAACTGGACAAGCCGGAGCTAAAAAGGGTGTACCTGACTGCGTCGAACTTACGTTTCAAATTGTCGCTTTGTAAAGAAGATGCTTTGCCTTTTGCGGATTCTTTGCGCCCTTTGCGTTAAAACAACAACAATCTTAATTGAATATTCTGCCAAAAAGTACATCAATTTCGGGAATAAGATGCTAAGAATGGCAGGCTTCCACGTAGATGAACTCTGCGCTTGCGCAGAACTTTAAACTCCTTAAACCGGCGTTACAGCGGCGAAAGCAAATTTTGATATTTTATAGTATTATTGAGGATATTACATGCTTCATCAAATTGTTTGTCTTTTTTTAGTGATGCTTTTATTCTGCCTTCCTCGTAATAGTAGCGTTCCGAGATTTCTTCGATTAAGAGAGCCGTCAGTTCTTCCTGATTTATCTTTAAATCTTTAAGTTTATCGTGTTTTAATATTTC
>JAISRS010000269.1 GCA_031273485.1 Prevotellaceae bacterium | reverse complement strand
TTATAAACTATTCACGTTTCACGCCGTTGGGAAGACTGTTATGCCGCATCGCATCGGGCGTATCATAAGCCTCATCCGTTTCAAACGGGTCGAAAGGACCGGGGCGAGGCACTATTGGCGCTGTTTGCACTCTTGGTCGTTGCGAGAGCCAGTCTTTGCCCTGAAAATACGGGTCTTCCATCTTTTGCAGCTCTTCCGCGCCATAGTATGGACCCATAGCGTCCACCCAGTGGATTACGCGCAGCAGGCTTTCGGGATCGACCTTTACGCCACGATGTTTGCCGTTTGACATCAGTTCTACCAAACGACTTTTGTAGGATAATTTCGTCATTGGCGGCACCGTTACATAAGCCGCAGAATCAATAGTGCCGTAAGATTCTACCATTATCACGTCAGCCCAGCCGTAGCCGCCACAGGTATTTTGACGCTGTTTATACGAAGTTCCCCAGGTGGGGCTGCCGAGCAGACTCATATACGGTTCTTTGAATCCGAGGAATCCGGGACGAAGCGTGGCGTTAAATTTCTTGTATCCCGCATGTTTCGGGTCTTGGTGACATTGCGCGCAATATTTGTCGAGCGTCGGTTGAACATACCGTTCATAACTCACTGTTATGTCCTTCCATGGCGCCGGAGTGATGTTTGAGGGGCTGCGTTGCAGGGCTTTTCCCATTTGGGTAACGCGCACCGTGCGGGTATGCGATTCGTGGCAGCCGAGGCAACCCCGGCTTTCTCCCGGCTGCACTCCCGTGAAGCTTCTCATTGTTTGCAGAGCGCGCTGATTTTCGTCCAACAGTTGAAAATGCAAGGCTATGCCGCTTGGCGCTGTGAAATTGACGCTGCCGTCGCTTTCTATGGGTACTGTGCCTATGATTTTTTTGACGCCTTCCGACTGTACTGCCGAAATTTCGGGACCCGAAGACACATAATTGCGTTTAAACCAGTAGGTGTATGTTTTATGTTCAATTGACCAGATGCGGAGGTATTTGGCTTTGTCCTTCAATTCCTGCGGAGCGCCTTCATAGACGTTGTTGCTGTATAGCATTCCCGGAGTTGGGTTATCGCGTTCCTCCCACGAGGGCCAATCAACCAGATCGGGATGTACGGGAGGCACGGGGCGTTTGCGAATCGGGATAGCATCCCAGATGTTATGAGCGCCTTCGTTGATGATTTCGCGATTGCCGTCGGTATCCATCAGCAGAAGCACAAATTTACCGTTCGGCAGTTTGGCGGAGACGATGAAATCCTTTTCGCTCAAGGGGTACGGAGAATAATATCCTTTATATTTCCCCGAAGGGTGATAATCCGGACTTTCCTTAGGATCGAGCGGAGCTTTGCCACATTCGGGCCATTCAAGGTCTTGCGTAACTTTTGTTAAACCGTTGGGGAAATTAAATCCCTGCGAGGGTGTGATGATTCCTATGCTGCCCGAAAACCAGTCGTGATGGGCGCTTCCGGTGAACATCACCCGTTCGCTGCCCGGTATTTGGCGGGCGTCTTTGAGCAGGTCGGGCCACACCGACTGGTTGCCCCAGAAGGTTTGCACCTGCGTACCGTTTTGCCGCATAGTCCACAGACTTTGAGCGCGCCAGAGAGGTTTGTCGGTGTATTCCCAGCGGGTATAAATCACACGTCCGTCGTTCATTACGGATGGAGTGTATTCCGGTTCGCCGCTACGGGAAAGGATATACAGATTTTTGTCGCCCGGTTTGGTATCAAGCGGCATCCGCGCCATAACAAAGGCGTTGGTGGGCGGCATACAGCGGACGTAAATATGTCCGCGCGTGGTGAGGAACATGATATTTTTGCCGTCGGGCAGATATATGGGGTCGAAGTCATCGAAAATGCCGCCGGTAAGTTGGCGCAATCCGCTGCCATCGACGCCTATTTCGTAGATATGGAATGTTTTTTCGTTGTGCGGTTTAAACGAGAACAGTATCCGTTTGCCGTCAAACGACAAGTCGGGACGCCAGAAGGTGCCGTGCAGGGGTTCCTGCGGCATGAGTTGCGTCATTTTCCCTTCGGGAGACAGTCCTTTTTGCACGATTAACCTGCCGCCGGGGACTGCCATATAGCCGAGTCGGTGACGTGTTTCGTGAGGCCATTCGCTTCCGTTGGGATTCGGATTGTCGATATACATAATGGATTCAAAGTCAATGACCGGATTGCGGAACATGATTTCCCGTTTCAGTGTACGCACCGCAAAATACAATTCAGGGTCTTCGCTGTCCGAAGTCTTTGATTTTGCCTGTGTTTCGAGTTCGTTGAGTTTGGCGCTGTAGGTCTTGGAGCTATTGTCGTCGAGTGCGAGACGCGTGAGTAATTTGCGCGCCCATCCTATTTCCTGCAACGATCTGCCCACAACAGGCTGATTGTCGCACTGAAAGAGCCAGTCGGCTTCCATAACTTTCCTTGCTTCTTCGGCGGTGCGATTGACGGTTGGCGGCGTTTTCGGCTGCACGTAAGGCGCCACGCCTTCGTTCTTTCTGGGGCGTTCTTCAACAACGGTTTCCATTTCGTAGATAGCTGCGCCGAGCAGGTTTTTATCCATATTTGCAACCCAATTGCCGGTGTTGGAGGTAAATTGGGATTGAATCTTTTTGATGCCTTCCCATTTTGCGCGGTCGGCTTTGGGGAGGACACTCCATTGCATGTCGGTGAGCGGAAGGTATTCAAATGCCGCCGGAGCGAGTTTTTCCGCATGACTGCGACGTTCTTTTTCTTCCAACAGCATGTTGTTTACAGGGCTTTTTTCCCATTTGGCAATATATGCGTTGGTTTCTTCGGGATAATCGTTGCGGATGAGGCGTTGCAGTTCCACGGCGGCGAGTTCGTCCGTTGCGCTGGGCGAGGCGCTTTGCATCAGATTTTTGTCGGTGGTTACGAGTGTTTCGAGGAACGTATCTCCTTTTTTATATAATGCCTTTGCTGTTTCCTGCGCTTTGTTCAAAACGGCTGAGGAGGGTTGGCGTCCTTCGGCATAAAGCGCCGAGATATGTTTGCCGTCAAGCGCTTCGGAATAAAAGCGAACATCATCAATTCTGCCGTTATACAGGTCTTTTGAACCGCCATGCGAGCCTATAAACATCGGCACATCATGCACAACCGCATCTTCAAGCGTTTTGTAGTCGGAACTTGCAATATTATCGCGCCAAGTTGCAATCGGCGAAAAATCGTGGATGGTGCTAAGCGGCGCCTGACGTTCCATTGAGCCTATTTCTTTGCCGTCCAAATAGACGTGCATTGTTTTTCCGTCGAAGGTTCCTGCGGCGAAATGCCATTTGCCGTCGCAAAGTTCTTTGGGCGACACAACGGCGTCACATTCGGCATAGTTACCGCCGCAATTAATTCCAAGCGACAGGAATCGACCGTCGTTCTGAAACGCAAACAGCAAGCGGTTGTCGCCGTGGCTGCCCACATCTTCCTTACGGATAATGGTCGAGGAGGCTGTTAAGGTTTTCGGCGCAAGCCATGCCGAAAAGGTAAATTCCCGCAATCCTGCGGGAAGAACGTCGGCGCTGATTTCGATTTTAGTTCCTTTGGACGAGAGTTCGGCTGCGTTGCCAAAGACGCCAGGAACTATCCTGATGTTTTTCTGCACACTTGCGTGATATTTGTTCGACGCAACATTTCGTCCCGCATTGGACGCAAGGTCAAACGACCATCGTCCGATAAGGGCGTTGTTTTCCGCTGCCTGTTCGTCCGATTCGGAACCTCCGACGCTCGCCGCAGAATGTGTCTTTAAGTCAATAGTTCTGTATCGACTAAAATAGGTTAATCCGTTATCCGTGCAACAAACACAGACAACAAAAACCAACAACATAGCGCTTAACGCACTTTTACTGATAGATTGTACTTTTATTTTCATCTTCTTTTTCGGTTAATTACCGCTCTTTTGAGGCATCGCCTCATTAGCGCTTTATATTAAATTTACTATTATTTCATATTTATAATCCTACGGATATATCTGTGACTGTCCACATAATAATTCCGGTGCAAATGTACAACTATTTTTTATATCTCCAAATTTATCATCAGGACGAAATCTTATTTTGAGGCGCTGTGGATGGAGATGACGACTTTCCCTCTGTTCGGCGTAGCGATAGCCCTTCGGGCTGTCGCTACGCCGAACGAAGAATGTAGAGACGCAATGCATTACGTCCCTCCATCAGCGCCTCAAAAAAAGATTCAGTTTTTTGCAGGATATTTTGCTATATGAAAAATCCTGTTTAACTTTGCGCCCGACATTATAACTATTAATTAAATATTTTTTAAAGATGTTAGAATACACATTAGGGGACAACCCCCTTTCCGAAGACCCTGATGACAAAAAGGCACAGGTCGTAAACGTGCGAACATATTCGCAGGACGAGGTAATAGACAAGATACTGGATATAGGAGCCGGACTTACTAACTCTGATGTCGTTAGCGTATTATCAGGGCTAAAAAAAGTGGTTACCGTAATCTCAGATGAAGGAGACGCCGTAACTCTCGAACTATTCGACACATACCCAAGCATTCAGGGAGTGTTTAAAGGCGTAAACGACAGTTATGACCCCAAACGTCACCGTACTCGAATCAACCTCCGTCCGGGCGTTGCTCTTCGAGCCTCCGAAAAAAACATAAAGACAAAAAAAGTACCCGGAGGCATTCACTACACTACAATTTTCTCTGTAATGGATGTAAAATCCAAAAGTGTGGACAATCTGCTTACACCTGGTCGCAACCTTAAAATCTTTGGAGAAAAGATTAAGGTTGTCGGAGATGAGGCGATTACAGGTATCTGGTTTATTAACCAGAATGATGGAACGCGTACACAAGTCGAAACGTCGGATATAGTAACAAACAGAGCCTCAGAGGTGATTGTTGTGATACCGGCGCTGACGGCTGGAGAGTACAAAATTGAACTGAAAACCTGCTATTCGGGCGGTTCAACTCCAACAAAAACATCTCATGAATCTACATTCCACAAAGTGTTAACTGTAGAATGATAAATAATGAGTGATTATTTCGATGATGTGGAGGTCAAGTTTCTGTTTATCGGAATCTTGACCTTCTGTTTATTGGAAGGTTAAAGTCACAAACAATCCGTTGCCATAATTTCTATGCGCTTGGAGTAGTAGCTCCAAGCATCAGGGAGTAGTAGCTCCAAGCATCAGGGAGTAGTAGCTCCAAGCATAAGGAGGTAGTAGCTCCAAGCATCAGGGAGTAGTAGCTCCAAGCATCAGGAGGTAGTAGCTCCAAGCGTCAGGAAATTTTAAATCCTGCAAACAGCAGGGAGAGAGCAGTTACACTTGTCTTGCAGGTTGCGCTTCGCTCCACCTGCGGTTAAAGCCCCCCGCCCCCAAAAGGAAGAAGTAGTGCCTGCGGTAATTACTGCTTAGTCACAGAGTGTTATAGTTCTTAGCCTGACGGCTATGCCCCAAGAGGGGACTGTGGCGCAGACGTTGCGCGCTCTGATTGCTTTTAGAGGTCTTTAAAGACTTTAAGGTCTATAAGGTCTTTAAAGACCTTATAGACCTTAAACAGGTATCCCCCTAACAAGGTTTTAAACCCTGTTAGGGGGAGTAGTTTCCAAATACTGACTTCATTTCACAACCCTTTTCAATTTGTCGGCGGGATTAAATCGTATGTTACAAGCGCAAACATCTCTTCGTCTTTTTTATTGACATAGTTTCGTATAGCATACATTTTGTTATTTTTTTCATCAATATAAAATCCTGCGATATCGTCCTGTAACTTATATGCCCTTATTAGCTCTCCATCCCAGTTTACCTGAAGAATCATTTGTGTTTTTTCGTTATTTTCGGACTGCGATATTTTTGTTATTCGCTTAAGATAACAATAATTTTCGGTTGGGAACGTGTGAGGTATAAAACCGCCCACACTCCCTTGCCAGTCATCCGCATTGAGGTCGGGCAAAAAATTGTCCGAAAAGCGGAATGAGTTTATTCTTTTCCCACTCAGGTCATACACATGAAACATGTCGAAATAATACATTCCCGCAATAATTCTGTTACGTTTTTCGTTCAACCCCAGAGAAGGCGCATAGATTGAATTGATGAACGGATGTGTCGAAGATTCGAGATTCATTTTGGGATAAAAATCGGCGTATATCAGCGAATCGATGTTTTTATCATAGATATAAAACATTTTCTCTCCATTGACATAGTTTGCTACAATAAAATTATCGGAGAAGTTAATACCTGCGCTGAAATCCTGTTGCAGTTTTTTGGGATATTTATATTCAACCTTCTCGACGCTAAAAGTTCCGTTTTTTTCCGTCACTCTTTTTATGATTCCATTTGCATCCTGCACAAGGAGATCGCCGGTTTGCGGTTTAATAAATTGGGGATGACCGACAAACTCCTCCGGTCCACTGCCTTTATGACCGAAATACTGCACTTCTTTCGTTTTAAGATTGAACGCCAGCATGCAATAGTCCGTCTGAACCTGAATAATAAATACTGTTGAATCCTTTAGCGTAAGCCAAACCGGATGCGTTTCATCAAATTCGATCAGTGTTTCGGGCGAACCCAGCGTCACAGTGTTCGATAAATCAATAAATGAATATGGTGCATTTTCTTTACAGGAAAAAAGCATAAAAACTGCTAATGATAAACTAATTAATTGTTTCATTTTTATTATAAATTTTAAAATTGTAAAACCATTTTTAATTTGTTGGCGGGATTAAATCGTATGTTACAAGCGCAAACATCTCTTCGTCTTTTTTATTGACATAGTTTCGTATAGCATACATCCTGTTATTTTTTTCATCAATATAAAATCCTCCATAAAATTCTTCACCATTGTCCTGAAACTTATATGCCCTTACTAACTCTCCATCCCAGGTTACCTGAAGAACCATTTTTTGTGTTGTTTCGTCATTTTCGGACTGCGATCTTTTTCTTGTCATTCGCTCAAAATAACAATAATTTTCGGTTGGGAACGTGTGAGGTATAAAACCGCCCACACTCCCTTGCCAGTCATCCGCACTGATGTCGGGCAAAAAATTGTCCGAAAAGCGGAATGAGTTTATTCTTTTCCCACTCAGGTCATACACATGAAACATGTCGAAATGATACATTCCCGCAATAATTCTGTTACGTTTCTCGTTCAACCCCAAAGAAGGCGCATAGAGGAATTGAACGCGAGGATCAAAATCACGGTCCGTGTACATTTTCGGATAGTAGTCGATGGATATCAGCGAGTCGGTATTTTTATCATAAACATCAAATATTCCCTTATCTCTATTGATGAGATTGTCTGCTACAATAAAATTATCGGAGAAGTTAAGCTCTACGCCGAAATATTGTTGTAGCTTTTCGGGATATTCAACCTTCTCGACGCTAAAAGTTCCGTTTTTTTCCGTCACTCTTTTTATGATTCCATTTATGGATGCATCCCTCACAAGGAGATCGGCGGTGTGCGGTTTAATAAATTCGGGAGGACCGATAATCTCCTCCGGTCCATTGCCTGTATGAGCGAAATACTGCACTTCCTTTGTGTTCAAATCGAATGCCAGCATGTTAAACTCCGTCTGAACCTGAATAATAAATACTGTTGAATCCTTTAGCGTAAGCCAAACCGGATGCGTTTCATCAAATTCGATCAGTGTTTCGGGCGAACCCAGCGTCAC
>JAISRS010000118.1 GCA_031273485.1 Prevotellaceae bacterium | reverse complement strand
ATGGTTACGATATTCTGGGCGTCAATGCGGGAAACCTCAAAAAACATAGCTAATACACAAATCATTGTATCAGCAAACAAAATTAAACTGCGTGTCATTTTCATTGTTTTTAACATTATTTTAAGTTGCAAATATAGACAAAATTATGAATGAACGATGAACGGCGCGCTGACACAATGGCGCTCAGATGACGCAGATTTAACGGATTTCCGCAGATAATCGGATATATAACAATCTGCGTAAATCCGTTAAATCTGCGTCATCTGCGTGCAGAATTACCTTTGAATTTGAGATTTTAATTAAATTCATTTACATTTGCAGCATTAAAAAGTTAATAAAATATTCATAAAACAGACATTAATCCAAGGTAAACTAAACAGATGCAGATAAAGCGCCGTTTTATGAAACATTGAAATTATAATTAAAAAATAAATGATTGATACATGAAAACAATTACCCGTACAGAGTTTTTCTTTCCTAAACAAACCGGTAAATACACAGGAAAGGTCAGAGATGTATATACTATTGATAACAAATATCTCACAATGGTGGTTACCGACAGAATTTCGGCATTTGACGTTGTGCTGCCGGAAGGAATACCTTACAAAGGTCAGGTTTTGAATCAGATTGCATCCAAATTTTTGGACGCAACATCGGACATCGTTCCCAACTGGAAAATCGCTTCTCCCGACCCCGTGGTTACCGTGGGTCACAAATGCGAACCTTTTCCTGTGGAAATGATTGTAAGAGCATATCTTACCGGAAGTTCATGGCGTTCCTACAAAGCAGGAGCGCGCTCCATCTGCGGCGTCCCGCTGCCCGACGGCATGAAAGAACATCAACGGTTTGAAAAACCCGTTATTACCCCCACCACAAAAGCCGAACACGGAGCGCATGACGAGGATATTTCACGTGAAGAAATAATCTCAAAAGGATTGATTTCCGAGGCAGACTACCGTCTTTTGGAAAAATACGCATTAGCCCTGTTTGCAAGAGGCACCGAAATGGCAGCCAAACAGGGACTGATATTAGTAGATACCAAATATGAATTTGGAAAAAAGAACGGCGAAATTTATCTAATCGACGAAATCCATACGCCCGATTCTTCCCGTTATTTTTATGCCGACAGTTATGAATCCGCCTTTGCCAAAGGAGAACAGCAACGACAGTTGTCGAAGGAATTTGTAAGAGAATGGCTCATGTCAAACGGCTTCCAGGGATTGGAAGGACAGAAAATTCCGGAAATGACCGCTGAAATCGTAGAAAATATCAGTAACCGATATATCGAACTGTACGAAAAAATCACAGGAGAAACATTCAAAAAAGCGGAAGCAACAGACGATATCTATACCCGCATTGAAACAAATACGGAAAATATGCTGGCACGACTGCCATAAATGTTATAAAAAATGAATATGCAATATCTTCGTCATAATAAACGAACAGCAGTTTTTGAGAGAATCAAAAAGTATCTAAAACTCCTGCCGTTACTAACGGTAATCCTCCTTGTGTCCTGCAAGGGAAAACCCGTGACTGTTCCCGAATATTTGACGGTTACTCACGATTATATCACTCTTAGAGGATTTGCTTTAGGCACTTATTTTAAAGTTTCATACAAGGACGATAAAAAACGGGATTACTACGATTCCATCAAAAAGATATTAAATGAGTTCGAAAACTCGTTATCAATATATCGGGAAAATTCCATCATTTCCAAAGTCAACAGAAATGAACCCGTAGAGTTGGACAGTTATTTTATAACTGTCTTCAATTGTGCAAAAGAGATTTCCGAAAAAACCAACGGAGCGTTTGATATTTCGGCTTCTCCCATTTTTGAAATCTGGGGATGGGGAGCAAAAGAACGGGTTCCGGTAACTCCCGAATTGATCGACAGTTTGAAACAATTTGTGGGCATGGATAAAATACATGTCAGCGGCAGGAAAATAATTAAGGACAATCCTCATGTTACATTAAATATCAATGCCATAGCAAAGGGTTATTCGTCCGATGTGGTAGCCCTGTTTCTCGAACGTCACGGCATCGGCGATTATCTGGTGGAAATCGGCGGAGAAATAGTTGTTAAGGGCAAAAATAAAGACGGAAACAACTGGCAAATAGGCATCGAAAAACCTGCCGACGGAAATATGATTCCCGGAGAAGCTCTACAGGCAATAATAAACATAAGGGATAAAGCCGTTGCAACTTCCGGCGATTATAGAAAATTCTACGTCGAAAACGGTAAAAAATACGCCCACACCATCGACCCTAAAACAGGGTATCCGGCAAAAAAAAATATTCTTAGCGCTTCGGTCGTTGCAAACGACTGTATGACCGCCGACGCCCTGGCTACAGCCTTCATGGTGATGGGTTTGGACGACACAAAAAAGTTTACGGAACAATATCCCGATATAGAAGTATTTTTAATATATACCGACGAGAATAACGAAATCAAAGAATACTGTTCCGATAATATGAAAAATAGATTTGTTGAAATAAAACAAAATTAATTAACTTTGCACTTTCGCTAAATAATGTGCGCGATGGAAGAAATGGTATATCAATTATTTGTGTATTTGAATCCTTTAACGGATTTTGGATTCAAAAAATTGTTTTTTAATGAAGAAAACAAAGAGTTATTAATTCAATTCCTGAATGATATCATTCCGGATGCACATATTGTGGACATTCACTATCGACCTCTTGCACAATTGGGCACATGGAAGGAAGAACGTATCGCCGTGTTCGATATCTTCTGTATCAACGATAAAAACGAATATTTTATTGTAGAAATGCAGAAAGCCAAACAGACTCATTTTATCGACAGAGCGCTGTTCTATGCCTCTTGTCCAATACGGAATCAAGCCCCCAAAGGTCAGTGGAATTTTGAACTGAAACCTGTGTATTTTATAGCAATTTTGGATTTTATTATATTTAACGATGAAATAAAAGGAAATGAAAATGAAACAAAAGAAAACAATGAAAATGAAACAAAAGATGAGGATTATTGTATAGAGAAAGTTTCTCTGTTCAGAGAACGTACTAAAACACCGTTTTCACAAAAATTACAATTCTTTTTTATTGAATTACCCAAATTCAATAAAAAAGTACACGAATTGAAAACAAACCGTGATTATTGGTTATTTATATTTAAAAACCTTGCAATCTTGAATAACCGCCCCGCGGAAATACAAGGAAAGGTATTTGATTTATTATTTAAAGCAGCAGAAATTAAAAAATTAACAACTACAGAAATGGCAGAGTATCAAAAAAGTATATCGGATTATTATGAGGTTCAAGACGCTGTTATGTGCGCGAAGACAGAAGGTATAATAGAAGGTGAAGAAAGAGGTATAATAAAAGGTATAGCAAAAGGTAAAATAGAAGGTAAAATAGAAGGTAAAATAGAAGTAATTCAGCAATGTTTACAGGAAAATGTACCGATTGAGTTTATTGCAAAAATAACGTCTTTTTCTGTTGAGCAAGTGGGAAACATCTTAAAAAATCTCCGATAATTAATTGAATCCGAAGAAATGACAAAGCGTAAAAAAAAATTATCGGATTCTTATGAGTTTCAAGACGCTGTTATGTGCGCGAGGATGGAAGGTAGAGAAATAGGAAGACGAAAAGCTAAAGAAGAAGTAATTCAGCAATGTTTGCAGGAAAATTTCTCGATTGAATTTATCGCAAAAATAACATCTCTTCCGGTTGAGCAAGTGGAAAACATCATAAAAATCTTCAATAAAAAAGTATAAAGTATAATGAAAT
>JAISRS010000091.1 GCA_031273485.1 Prevotellaceae bacterium | reverse complement strand
GTTTGAGTTTGTTTTTACACCGAAGCATGGAAGCTGGCTGAATATGGCGGAAATTGAACTGCATGTACTGACCGGTCAATGTTTAAACAGAGATATTTCCTCTGTCGAAGAAATGAAACGGGAGGTTGAAGCGTGGCAGGAATACGGAAACAACAAAAACTCAAAAATAAACTGGCAGTTTACGACTGCTGATGCTCGGATAAAATTAAAGCGATTATATCCGGCTTTTGATGATTAACATAGCATTAGAAATTACGAAACGTAAGTTAGATGCAGCCAATGATTTAACATGTTTGTTAACAACAGTTCAAATGAATAATATGGAAAATAAAATGTGGACAACAAAAATGCTTTTGGATTTGGTATTGAGCGCCGATCTTACAAACTTGTGGTGGTATCCCGCCAAATGCGATAATAATTCGCCGACAGAAGACAAACGGATTATTGCGCTGCTGAGAGCCTTTGATTTGTGTCCGAATGACAAATATGAGTCCGGTATTGCAGGATTTTCAGCGGGAATGTTCGTTCTGACACGTCCCAAAAATGACGTTGTCGAAATTTTACGGGAACTTGAAAATATGTTGCAGGAACTTTGCGATTTGTCGGATGAAAAACCGCTAATCGGAAAACGCAGGTATTATGACCCAAACAATCCGAACAAAGACAAATGGCTATTGATGGCTGTTTTTCGCGAATTATTTGAATACCGTAAAGATTTGGATTATTTCGCGTCTTATAATAGAAAATACTCACGCATGCTGCTCCACACCGACTGTTTCGGATTACATTTATATAAAACACTTTCCCTGGGCTTGCTCCGGCAGTTATCCATAAAAGAATTGACGCTGCAGATGCAGAGAATTGATGATGTTTTGCTGAAAATCATAGGAGAAAAGGAACCTGTGTCCGAAGCCGAACTGATAGAAAAATACGGTTTCCCGGAACCGTCCGAAATTGACTCAATGTCGCTGGATGAATTAGTGGCTCAGCTATGATGCAGAAGTAAAAAACATACAGCCTGTTTCGGAAAAGTTCCCTGTTTGCAAACATCGGTAAAATTCCCATCGAATGAAAAAAAATATTGACTTGCAGTATTGTATAAATGAAATAAACCGTTACGGTTTGAGCAGGGACACCAATACATCCGTTCAATATGAAATAAGCAATACGATGAATTATTTAGCCTATTCTGGCTAAATCTTTTTTTGAGGCGATATGGTTTTCCCACCCCCGCATAAAAATAATTTCAATAAAAATATAAAATTTACAAATTAATAATGAGTGTTTTAAGAAAAAAATAAATATTTTAAGAAAAAAATATTAGGATATTATAGATTTTTATCTATACCTTTGCGCACTTTTACTGTTGAACGGGGATGCTTTGGTTTTGACAGCAAGGGAAATTAGAATGTAAGCATGTCGAGCGTTGAGGTAGTGGCTCGTAAATCCCAAATCTCAAGCCATAATAGGCAACAATAATTACGCTCTCGCAGCTTAATACGCTAAGCGTATCGGCTTAATCCGGTAGCCCAAGGCGGCTACAGGACGAGAATCTCACGGAAAACGTGCCTTTCAGTTTTTCGATTTTGAGGTTTCATATCAAGAAAGGATTGTATGTGCGACACCTTTAAGCATGTATGAAAATTTAAAGGTTAAGGATAAAAACGATAGCTTTTTGTCAAGTTTTATCCCTACAATTTAATAAAAAGCTACGCATGTAGAAAACATTCGGATTACTTGTTTGGACGCGGGTTCGACTCCCGCCATCTCCACCAAACGCCTGTAATGGTGCGTAATACGGAATAGATTAGAAACATAGTGAAGAATGGTTGCGTACACATTAACAAAGGAGGATTAAATGAAATATTAAATTCCTGTAAACATGGCGAAATCAAACGTATATAGTTATTTATAAAAATGGAACAGTTCGTTGTATCGGCAATTAAATACAGACCCTTATCTTTTTCTTCGGTTGTAGGTCAATCTACAATAGGCGCAACTCTGAAAAATGCAATACAAAGAGGGCATCTCAGTCATGCGTATTTGTTTTGCGGACCAAGAGGCGTTGGTAAAACAACCTGCGCCCGCATTTTTGCCAAAACAATCAACTGTATCACCCCCACTTCCAACTTGGAATCCTGCGGTGTGTGCGAATCTTGCCGCTCCTTTTCCGAAGGACGCTCATACAGCATTCATGAACTTGACGCCGCCTCCAATAACTCGGTGGAAGATATTCGTTCACTGATAGATCAGGTAAGGATTCCGCCGCAAATAGGAAAATACAGCGTATATATTATTGATGAGGTACACATGTTATCGTCGGCGGCTTTCAACGCTTTTCTTAAAACTCTGGAAGAACCGCCCGCTCATGCAATATTTATTCTGGCAACTACCGAAAAACATAAAATATTGCCTACAATATTGTCGCGGTGTCAAATATACGATTTCAGCAGGATAACTATAGAGGATATTGTTTCTCATCTGGAAGATATTGCTAAAAAAGAAGGCGTTACTTATGAACCCGACGCCTTTAACATAATTGCACGCAAAGCCGACGGCGCAATGCGGGACGCTTTGTCGATTTTCGACAGAGTGGTGTCGTTCTGTGGAAATAATATCACATACACCGCTGTTATTGACGACTTAAACGTTCTTGATTATGACTACTATTTCAGATTAACCGACGCACTGCTGGAACATGATTATGTGAAATGTTTGATGATTTTTGACGAAATCCTTAAAAAAGGATTCGACGCTCAACATTTTATGGCGGGATTAAGCTCCCATTTCAGGGATATTCTTGTGTGTAAAGACCCGCAAACAGTGACGCTTTTGGAAGTAGGGAAAATTATTGCGGAAAGATATAAACAACAATCCGCCGTTTGTCCGGTGGATTTTCTGTTTGAAGCGCTGAATATCGCCAACAGATGCGAAACAGGCTATAAAGCCAGCGGAAATCCCCGACTTCATGTAGAATTATCTCTCTTGAATTTATCCCGCATAGGGTCTGAAAAAAAAAACGAATTAACTGAAGAAAATACTCAAACCGCATCTCAACCGGCAGTACAACAGTCGGCAGCTCAACCTCCTGCTCCCGAATCGGCATCCGTGCCTCAAAAAGCAAAAGCGGAATTGCCGGAAATCCCCAAAGGCATCTCTTTGAAGGGTATGAATATGCGCGCCGAAAATAAAACGGAAGAAAAAGAGATTGTAAATAAACCGTTTACCGAAGAAGAACTTATCAACGAATGGAAACGTTTCGCCGAAAATATCAAAACCAAATCGCCCCGCCTGAGTAACAGATTACTCGAATATAATCCCAAAATTGTGTCCGACAATCTGGTGCAATACCCGATTATGAGCGAACAACACCGAAAACACATGGACGATTATTCGGTAAATCTAATAAAACACCTTAAAGAAACTTTAAACGCCGAAATCAAAATAGAATGGGTAGTGCAGGAATCGATTGCGGATGATGGCGGAACTCCAAAACTTTATACACAAAAAGATAAGTTGGATTATATAACTTCAACCAATCCGGCAATTGATAAACTTGTGAAAACTCTGGATTTGGACTACAGATAATCACAATTTAACGAACTCCGTACGTATGAATTTTGAAATCCTCGATAACGACTATTCCGTCATACTTTGCGACGGTAAATTTCCCGAACATGATATACCTTTAAATATACTGAACAATGCCGGTAAAATTATCTGTTGCGACGGCGCAGCGGCGAAATTGCTGAATTACGGCAAGGAACCGTATTCCATTGTGGGAGATATGGACAGTATTCCCGACAGTTTGAGAATCAAATATATTGACAGGATTTTCGGCGACTCCGATCAAGATACCAACGATCAGACAAAAGCCGTGCACTGGTGCCACAAACGGGGAATAAGCCCCATTGTTATACTCGGCGCCACGGGTTTGCGCGAAGACCACACAATAGGAAACATCGCTCTTCTGTCCGATTATATTAAATTAATGGATATAATCATGGTAACGGATACGGGTACTTTTGTTGCGATAAATCGCACAACAACATTTAAATGCCGCGCAGGTCAGCAAATATCAATTTTTGCAATTACCCCGCAAACAAAAATCACACCGAAGGGCTTAAAATATGGAACCGCCTCAATGCGCTTCGCAAACTGGAACCAGGGGACGCTCAATGAAACATTGTCCGATTCTTTTCAAATTAGTATGGATACGGGTAAACTACTGATATATTTCCAACATTAATTGCAGGGCAGCCGCCGGACGCGAGTACGCAGCCGCCGGACACGAATATGCAGCCGCCGGACACGAATATGCTACCGCCGGACACGAATATGCAGCCGACAGAACTGGAACAGGTAATGAATAACGGTATGCAGTTTCCGGCAGGATTGTTCAAAATGGCTACCGGACAAGATTTCAATTTGCAAAACCAAAAAATGGAAATTGATAAAGAACCCGGAGAAGTCGTCTTGCGATTTAAATTGAAGTATTTATCCGGATAAGGTCTTTAAGGTCCTTAAGGTCTTTAAAGTCTTTAAGGTCTTTAAAATCCTTAAAGACCTTAAAGACCTTAAAGACCTTCCCACCCCCCAAAAAAAATAATTTACTCATAAATAATTAAAAAAAAAGTGTTGAAACCCGCGAATGGCGGCGCTTTTGGCGTTATTGGTCAAAAAAAATATTTATTTTTCAATTTGGATTAGAATATTTTTTAATATCTTTGAATAAAGAATTGTAGTATGAATTTAAGATGTTTTAGAATATTTTGATAAAGAAACAAACAATAAACTTGCTGTATATCAGAAGTATTAATTTAGAGTAGATTTGGTAAAAACGTTATTTTAAGAAACGAAAAAAATGTATGGAAATTCTCATTAATCAAATAGCCGAATACAGTGAGAGTTCACAAAAAGATGAAAAAAACGTCAGATATGAAACAATTGTTCGATGGATTGAATAAATCACAAATATTTGTTACATATAAAACATTAAAAAAAAGGAAATTATATAACATGAAACATTCATAAAAAGCCTTAGGTAGAACCAAATAAGATAAGAATAAAATGAATGTTAATGTAAAATGAATTATATTCACTTCAACGCTTCATTACCTCGCATATATGAAAGTTGAAAGTGGTAATTAAAAACAAATTATATACGCATGAAAAATTATGCAGATATTTCGTTAGTAGAATATCTAAAGAAATATTTCGGATTTAACTTTTTTAAAGGAAATCAGGAAGTCATTATCCGAAATATATTATCGGGACACGACACGTTTGTGCTAATGCCCACCGGAGGCGGGAAATCATTGTGCTATCAGCTCCCTGCAATGATTATGGATGGGACGGCTATTGTTATTTCACCCTTAATTGCACTGATGAAAAATCAGGTGGATGCAATGAGAGGATTTACAGATGAAGAAGGCGTTGCCCATTTTCTTAATTCAACTTTAAATAAAGCTCAGATAACGAAAGTGAAAGAAGATGTTTTGAGCGGTCACACCAAAATGCTATACGTAGCCCCGGAATCGTTGACAAAAGAAGAAAATATTTTGTTTATGAAACAATTCAAAATATCGTTCTACGCTGTTGATGAAGCCCATTGCATCTCGGAATGGGGACACGATTTCCGACCGGAATATCGCCGGATACGTTCAATAATCAGCCAAACCGGACTTGCGCCCATCATCGCACTCACAGCCACGGCAACGCCAAAAGTCCAAAACGATATTCAAAAAAATTTGGATATGATGGATGCACACGTCTTTAAATCATCGTTCAACAGACCGAATCTCTATTATGAAATCCGACCGAAAGTCAATGCAATTAAGGAAATCATCAAATATATAAAGACTAACGAAGGCAAATCGGGGATAATATACTGTTTGAGCAGAAGAAAAGTGGAAGAAGTAGCTGAAATATTAAAAGTTAATGGAATAAAAGCTCTGCCCTATCACGCAGGTATGGATTCCGTGACCCGCTCCAACAATCAGGACGGCTTTCTTTTGGAAGATGTTGATGTGATTGTCGCTACCATCGCTTTTGGAATGGGAATCGACAAACCCGACGTGAGATTTGTGATACATTATAATATCCCCAAAAGCCTCGAAGGCTACTATCAGGAAACAGGACGGGCGGGAAGAGACGGAGGCGAAGGCAAATGCATTCTTTTCTACGGATATAAGGACATACAGAAGTTGGAAAAGTTTATACAGGGAAAACCTCTGGCGGAACAGGAAATAGGGAAACAGCTGTTGATGGAAGCGGCGGCTTTCGCCGAATCGTCGATATGCCGACGCAAACTCCTGCTGCATTATTTCGGCGAAGAATACGATGTCGAAAACTGCGAAAACTGCGATAATTGCCTCTCGCCCAAAGTCCAGTTTGAAGGATGCGAATACATTGAACTCGTACTCGAAACAGTGCTGGCGGTGAGGGAAAAATTTAAAATAGAACATATAGTTAATATTTTAACCGGAAAGGTTACTTCCACCGTCAAATCATATGAACACGATGAGTTAGAGCTGTTCGGCGACGGTTCGGATCACAGTCCGCTGTTTTGGACTTCGGTGATAAGAAAAGCGCTGGTGGAAGAATTTATCGACAAGGACATCGAAAATTACGGATTACTCTATTTGACCGAAAAAGGACGTCAATTCATGGAATCGCCCTATTCTATAATGATTTCACCGGATAAGGAATACGAAGAGGGCGACGATGACGATAATCCGCAAATCGGAGGAAAGGGAGGCGGCGCCTGCGACGAAGAATTGCTGGCTATGCTTAAACAAGAATGTAAAAGCGTTGCAAAAAAACTGAATTTGCCCCCTTTTGTGATTTTTCAAGACCCTTCGCTGGAGGATATGGCAACGCAGTATCCGATCACAATCGACGAGCTGAAAAACTGTCAGGGAGTTGGCGAAGGAAAAGCCCGAAAATACGGAAAAACTTTTGTGGCTCTAATCAAAACCTATGTCGAAGAAAAAGAAATCGTCCGCCCGCAGGATATGGTAGTGAAATCGGTTATCAACAAATCAGGTAACAAGGTGTTTATAATACAAAGTATAGACAAAAAAATAGATTTCGCCGATATTTGCAGAGGCAGGGACATGGATATGACCTCCCTGCTGGATGAAATAGAATCCATAGTAAATTCGGGTACAAAACTGAATATCGACTATTACATCAACGATGTTATGGACGAAGAGAAACGTGATGAAATATTCGATTTCTTTAGAAATGAAGCCGAAACCGGAACAGCAGACGAAGCCCTGGAAGCTCTGGGAGATGTTTACGAAGAGGAAGAAATTAGGTTGGTGAGAATTAAATTTATGTCGGAAATAGCAAATTAAATAAAATTAAATATGAACACTGAAATAAAAAAACGTGCGGAAATATGGCTCGGCGCCGATTTTGACGAAGAAACACGCACTCAGGTCGAAAAATTGTTTGGCAACGCCAAAGAACTGACGGAAAGCTTTTACACAAACCTCGAATTTGGAACCGGCGGTCTTAGAGGAATAATGGGAGTCGGAACCAACAGAATGAACCGATACACTGTGGGAATGGCTACTCAGGGATTGGTCAATTATCTGAAACAGGAGTTCCCCAATGAACCCCTAAGCGCCGTTGTCGCTTACGATTGCAGGAACAACAGTCCGCTGTTTGCCGATGTTGTGGCAGGCGTATTTTCGGCTAACGGAATAAAAGTATATCTGTTTTCGTCGCTGCGACCGACGCCGGAATTGAGCTTCGCAGTCAGATACTTCAAATGCAATACCGGCGTGATGATAACCGCCTCGCATAACCCGAAGGAATACAACGGATACAAGGCTTACTGGAACGACGGAGGACAGGTAACAAGCCCGCACGATGTGAATATCATCAAAGAAGTAAATAAGATAACTTCGGTGAAGGACGTCAATTTCGAATCCAATCCCGAACTTATTGTCGAAATAGGAGAAGAGGTGGATAAAATCTATCTTGAAAAACTGAAAACCCTTTCTATCTCCGGCGATATTATCGAAAAACATAATGATATAAAGATAGTTTACACTCCGCTGCATGGCACGGGAGTGAAATTGGTTCCGGAATTTCTGCAACTTCTGGGATTTAAAAATATCATCCATGTCCCCGAACAGGACGTTAACGACGGCAATTTCCCCACGGTAGTTTCCCCCAATCCCGAAGAATCGGAAGCCCTGACTATGGCTCTGCAAAAGGCTCAGGACGAACAAGCCGATCTGGTGATGGCAACAGACCCGGACGCCGACAGAGTCGGCATTGCCGTGAGAAACAACCGGGGCGAACTTCAATTGCTCAACGGAAACCAAACCGCTTCGCTGCTGACATATTATATTTTAAGCAATCTCTCACGGCAACAAAAATTCACCGGCAAAGAATATGTCGTAAAAACAATCGTAACAACCGGTTTGCTGGATAAAATCGCCGCCCGTTTCGGAGTGGAAATATTTGACGTTCTTACCGGATTCAAATATATTGCCGCAGTGATTCGTGAAAACGAAGGCAAAAAAACCTTCATCTGCGGAGGAGAAGAAAGTTACGGCTTTTTGATAGGCGATTATGTTAGAGATAAGGACGCTGTGGTGTCGTGCGGGATGGTTGCCGAAGTTGCCGCATGGGCAAAGGAACAGGGCAAATCTCTGTATGATTTGTTGCTGGATATATATTGCGAATTTGGAATATATCAGGCGCAATTGCTTTCCGTCACCAAAAAAGGCAAGGAAGGGCTTGAAGAAATTCGATCCATGATGGAAAATTACAGAAATAATCCCCCAAAAGAAATTGCAGGTTCGAGGGTTATTGCCGTCAACGACTATCTTATGCAGCAACGGACGGAATTGTACGACGGGAAAATAATCCCGATCAATCAGCCGAAATCCAATGTTCTGAAGTTCTTTACACAGGACGGCGCTGTGGTTTCCGTTCGTCCGTCAGGCACAGAGCCGAAGATTAAATACTATTTCGAAATGAGAGCGGATTTGACGAATAAAACCGATTACGAAAAAGTTTCCGCCTCATTAGACGAAAAGTACAAAATTATTCTTGCTCAATTGAATTTAAAATAAAACATGGTAGATACGGAACAAAATATAGACGAAACAGAGATTGACGACACGGGAGAATTGTTTGAACATTACAAGTTTAGGGTGGATAAGGGACAATCGCTTTTGAGGATTGATAAATTTGTTACCTCCAAGATTGAAAATATGTCGAGAAACAGAGTGCAGGCTGCCGCCGACGCCAATTGCATATTGGTGAACAGTAAGCCTGTGAAATCGAGCTATAAAGTGAAGCCTCTCGATGATATTTCCATCGTTATGCCTTACGAAAAAAGAGAGCTTGAACTTATTCCCGAAAATATTCCCATTAATATAGTTTACGAGGATAAGGACGTGATAGTGATTGACAAAGAAGCCGGGATGGTAGTACATCCCGGTCACGGAAATTATTCGGGGACATTGGTAAACGCGCTCCTGTATCATCTTGAACAACAGGGAACATCTGCCTTGTCGGAAGACGAAAGAGGAGGTTTTCTTGTTCACCGAATCGACAAGGATACCTCCGGATTATTGGTTGTAGCAAAAAATATATTCGCCCACACAAAACTCGCAAAACAGTTTTTCGACCACACTGTCAAACGCAAATATATCGCTTTGGTTTGGGGCGCTTTCGACGAAAAAGAAGGCACCGTCAGCGGATATATAGGACGATGCCAACAGGACAGAATGAAAATGCGGGTGTTCGACGAGGAGGAAAACGGAAAACATGCCGTAACTCACTATAAAGTGATGGAAGAATTGGGCTATGTCACTCTGATAGAATGTGTACTCGAAACAGGACGCACTCATCAAATACGCGCTCACATGGAGCATATCAAACATCCGCTGTTTAACGATAATCGTTATGGCGGCGACAAAATTATTAAGGGAACAACTTTTTCCAAGTATAAACAGTTTGTGGATAATTGTTTTTCGCTGCTTCCGCGTCAGGCGCTACATGCCGGACTGCTGGGATTTATTCATCCGAATACGGGAAAAGAAATGATTTTCGAATCGGAACTTCCCTCTGATATGACAACCGTGATTGAACGTTGGCGACATTATATAAAATACAGAACGGAAATTTAATGGACGTTTCGCATGATTGGTAGTTAAAACTTTAACTGCTGATGCTGCGAAGATTTTAGAAATTCAATAAATAGTTATCAATAACAAAAACATTTAAATTACATAAAGCTAATGGAGGAATTTATCAGCGACACCGTAAAAATAAACCGCAACGCGGAATCGGTATTTAAACTAATTTCAGATATGAGTTTTTTTGCGCAAGCGGTATCAAACGCTCAAATAGAAGACATTGAAGATTTTCAAAGCACTCAGGATATTTGTTCCTTCAAAGTGAAAGGAGTGGAAACAGGTATCAGAATTATTGTCAGAGAACCCAACACAACGGTAAAATACACCGGATACGGGTATTCGCCGTTTGAATTTTTTATTTGGGTACAGTTAAAAGAACTCGCACCGGACGATACACGCTTGAGAATAGTGCTAAAAGCTCATCTCAACTTAATGATGAAAACGATGTTTAAGGGAAAAATCAAAAAAGGACTCGATAAAATAGTTTATCAATTAGCCGAAGCGCTAAACCGGTAAGAGGACTTTAATATGGACTTTAAACTTTAAAGTCCTTAAAGTCCTTAAAGTCCTGACCCTGCCGTTCTCTCTCCCCCCAAGAAACAGGGGTCGGAAAATCCGACCCCCATCATTAATAACATATAAAAATATAAAATAAAAAAATATAAAAATGAAAAACACTACTTAAAGTGTATTTGTTTTATGCAAATTTCATTTCTTTTTATGCTTTGATTTATCGTTTTTAACATCTCGATATTCCAGTCCTTCGTTATAGATTTTCATGGCTCGGAAGCTCATGCCCATGCTTGCATAACCGCCGTCGTGATAGAGGTTTTGCATGGTGACCTTACGGGTTAAATCCGAGAATAGAGTAATCACATATTCCGCACATTCTTCGGCTGTGGCGTTACCAAGCGGCGACATGCGGTCGGCAAAATCCATTAAATTGTCGAAGCCCATGATTCCTCCTCCGGCGGTTGTCATTGTTGGCGACTGTGATACGGTGTTGATACGGATATTTTTTTCACGTCCGTAAATATATCCGAAACTGCGGGTTATGGATTCAAGCAGGGCTTTGGCGTCAGCCATATCGTTATATCCGTACAGGGTGCGTTGCGCGGCTACGTAGGTCAGCGCAACCACCGACCCCCATTCGTTGATGGCGTCGCGTTTGCGGCATATCTGCAAAATTTTATGCAGCGAAATTGCCGAAATATCCAGGGTTTGCGACAAAAGGTTATAATCCAGATCGTCGTATGTGCGTCCTTTTCTCACATTGGGCGACATGCCTATAGAATGCAGAACAAAGTCGAAGTTTCCGCCTAAATATTCCGTTCCTTTTTCGATCAGATTTTCCAAATCGGAAATCTTGGTGGCGTCTGCCGGGATAACTATGGTATTGCATTTTGCAGCAAGTTCCTCAACTGTTCCCATTCTTATGGATACGGGAGTATTGGTCAGTACGATAGAGGCGCCTTCTTCGCAGGCTTTTTCCGCTATTTTCCAGCCAATGGATTTTTCGTTAAGCGCTCCGAAAATCAAACCACGTTTACCTTTCAGTAGATTATAAATCATAAATACACTAAATCAATTACCTTTTTAAAGGCGCAAATATAACTCTATTTTGCGGATATTGTTCAAAAAAAAATCGTAAATC
>JAISRS010000405.1 GCA_031273485.1 Prevotellaceae bacterium | reverse complement strand
ATAATTAGGTAATGAGGTTGGAGAGGGATTAATCCCGATGTTACTGAGGTTGTTTTGTTTGGGAAATTAGGTAGAAATAAGGTTTTTATACTTCGTCAAGAAAACAACCATATTAATATTGAATATTCTGCCAAAATTTACATCAATTTCGGAAATAAGATATTAAAGGTCCTTAAAGACTTTAAAGACCTTAAAACCGAATATATAGCTGCAACACCTCTGCATTTTGGAAGTCTGTGGGGGAGCGTTTTTCCTCTGCCTTATTCCAAAATACCACAGATGTGGTATTTTGGAATTTCGGCGGTTGATGTACCTTTGCAGCCATAAATATACGTGTAATAACGAGCAAAATTAGATTTAAAATGTTACAAACATACAAATATCCGACAGCATATAACGGCATAATTACATGCATTGTAAACTGTATTTGTTGTAGAGATGCGGGATTCACGTAATTCTCTCTTGCGACATTCGGTCAAATCAATGAATAATAAGAAAGAGTTACGGAATATGTAACTCTTTTTTTATTACAGGAAAACAAACGAACCGTTTTAATTATGAATTTGTGGATAAGAAAACATTCGTGTAATTCGTAAAAATCCGCAGGATAAACATTCGTGTAATTCGTAAAAATCCGCAGGATAAACATTCGTGTAATTCGTAAAAAATCCGCAGGATAAACATTCGTGTAATTCGTAAAAATCCGCAGGATAAACATTCGTGTAATTCGTAAAAATCCGCAGGATAAATTCGTGTAATTCGTAAAAATCCGCAGGATTTTAAATTCGTGTGATTCGTGTAATTCGTGGATAAAAAGAAATTCGTGGATAAAAAGAAAATGTGGATAAAAGAAAATGTGGATAAAAGAAAATGTGGATAAAAAGAAAATGTGGATAAAAAGAAATTCGATGATAAAAATGATATAACATAAATGATTTATGATAGCAAAAAATATTCTTGAAACCATTGGTAATACGCCATTGGTGGAACTCACGCACACAGATGCGGGGTTGTGCCGTTTGTTTATGAAACTCGAAAATCAGAATCCCGGAGGTTCCATCAAAGACCGTGTGGGAGTGTCGATGATTAACGAGGCCGAGAAGTTGGGCAGAATCAAGCCCGGAGATACCATTATAGAAGCCACGGCAGGAAATACGGGTATCGGTCTGGCTTTGGCGGCTCGACTGAAAGGTTACAGACTGACGCTCGTAATTCCCGACAAGATGAGTCAGGAGAAAATCAATCACCTGCGGGCGCTGGACGTGGAAATCATCCTCACCCGCTCCGATGTGGGAAAGGGACATCCCGAATATTATCAGGATTATGCGCAGCGAATAGCCGTCGAAAGGAGCGCCTTTTACGTCAATCAGTTCGAGAATCAGGCAAATCCCCTGGCGCACGAAACCTCTACCGCTCCCGAAATCTGGGAACAGATGGAACACCGTGTGGACGCCCTTGTTCTGGGAGTTGGCTCGTCGGGTACAATTACGGGGTTTACACGTTTTTTCAAAAAAGTATCCCCGCAGACCGAAATCATTTTGGCTGACCCGCAAGGTTCCATTCTGGCAGATTACATCAATAAACACATTTTGCGTACCGACGCCGGTTCGTGGCTTGTTGAAGGAATAGGAGAAGACTTTGTGCCTTCCATTGCCGACTTTTCGCTGACCCGAAAAGCCTATACCGTCAGCGACAGAGAGAGTTTTGAGGCTGTGCGAAACCTCCTGAAAAACGAAGGTATTTTAGCCGGTTCCTCTTCGGGAACCTTGTTGAGCGCAGCCATCAGATATTGCAGGGAACAAACCGACGCCAAACGTGTGGCTACAATCGCCTGCGACAGCGGCAACAAATATCTGTCGAAACTCTACAACGACTACTGGCTGCTCGACCACGGACTTGCCGAAAATAAACATTTCGGCGATCTGCGCGACCTCGTATCGCGCCGGTTTGAGGACAATTCCATAGTGTATGTCGTCCCAAACGACACCTTGAGGGCGGTGTACGGCAAATTCAAACTCTACGACATCTCGCAGTTACCCGTGCTGGATAAAACAAAGGTCGTGGGCATCCTCGACGAATCGGATTTACTGTTAGCCCTGAATTCCAAATCCTGCTCCATGGAAACTCCCGTAAAAGACATCATGAACAGGGAGTTGATCACCATACCATACACAGCTACAAGGGACGAACTGCTCACCATTCTCAACAACGGACTTGTGGCAATTGTGGAAAATCCGCAGGGCGATTTTGAGGGACTAATCACAAGAATTGATTTTATAAACTATTTAAATATAATGGATAAATAATGAATACTCCAGACAACACTCAAGGCTTTGCGACAAAAGCCGTTCATGCAGGCGAAGAGCCTGATTTCAGAGAGGGAGCAAGCGGCGACGTGGTTGTTCCCATACACCTTTCTTCGACCTTTGCGCGGAAAAAGGTATCCGTCCCTACAGCCGGTTACGAATATATCCGGTCGCTGAATCCAACCCGTAAAGCCCTCGAAACAAAACTTGCAGCCCTCGAAAATGCCAAATACGGCTTAACCTTCGCCTCCGGTCTGGCGGCGGAAACAACCCTGCTTCTGGCATTGCTGAAAAGCGGCGACCACGTCGTCGCCTTCGACGATTTGTACGGAGGAACCCGGCGGCTGTTCAACCATGTTTTGGCGGATTACAATATCAGCGTCACTTTCGTGGACGCCACCGACGCGTCGCTTGTCGAAAACGCCATTCAACCGCAAAGCCGCATGATATGGATCGAATCACCCTCCAACCCGCTGCTCAAAGTATGCGACATCAGGGCGATTGCGAAAATCGCCGCAAGGCACGATTTAATACTCGTGGCAGACAACACCTTTCTGTCGCCCTACTTTCAGAATCCGCTCGATTTGGGCGCCGACATCGTTGTTCACAGTTCAACCAAATACATCGGCGGACACAGCGACGTGCTCGGAGGCGCCGTTTTGCTCAACAGCGCGGCGTATTACGAAAAACTGCAATATCATCAGAATGCGGTGGGCGCCGTGCTTTCGCCCTTTGATTCATATCTCACCCTGCGCGGCGTCAAAACGCTGGCTTTACGCCTCGAACAGCATCAAAAAAATGCTGTGGAAATAGCTCTGTATCTGTCGCAACATCCCAGAGTGACAAGGGTAATTTACCCCGGTCTTGAAACTCATCCGCAGCACAGGCTGTTCAAATCGCAGACCACCGGCGCCGGCGGCGTCCTTTCGTTTGAAATCCGGGGAACAACAAAAGACGCCGAACGATTCCTCGAACGCCTGAAACTGTTCGCTCTTGCGGAAAGCCTCGGAGGTGTCGAATCGCTCATCGAACTGCCGTCGGCAATGACGCACGCATCCGTACCCGAAGAAATACGCAAACAAACCGGTATCTCCGACACGCTGATTCGCCTTTCGGCAGGAATAGAAAATACAAAAGACCTTATCGCCGATATCAAACAGGCGCTGCAAAATGAATAAGGACCTTAAGGAGTTTAAAGACCTTAAACTCCTTAAACCTTAATGCCCCCCCCGTCCCCGTCAGTCCGGCGCCAGATTTGGGAAGCGCCGCGCTAAGGGCGCTGATGGTTTTATTAATATGTGTCACATTTGCTTTTTTGACAAAATTTAGTTTAACTTTGCGCTCGTTATTCGGCGCTTGGGAAAATGAAATGTATTCGGGTAAATAAGAATTTATAGGCGTTTTAACTGTTGATTATAGAAATGTTTTAGGAAAGGGAAAAAAAATATGCGGATAAAGAAATATATAACTGTTTTGTTTGTTTTGTTGTCTTATCAGGCTTTCTCCCAGAATGATGAGGCGGAAAAGATTTTAGAACAACTCTCCAAAACAATGGCTTCGTATAAATGCCTGTATTTTGAATACACGCTTAAGATAGAAGATGTTCAGCTAAATACCTCCGAAATGAAAGACGGAAAAGCGCTGGTGAAAGGCAAAAAATTCAGAATATCAACAAAAGACACGGATTTATACAACGACGGAATTACTCAATGGCAATATCTTAAACAACAGAATGAAGTGATCGTTTCGCTGTCGGATTCCACCTCCGACGACGTTATGGCAAATCCCATAGGATTTATCACCGGCGACAGACGGGAGTTTAAACAAAAACTGAAAGGAGAAGTAAACGAAGACGGTATCCTGCTGACCGAAATAGATTTCTATCCCCGTGATATTAAAATGCCGTATTCCTATATAAGAGTAAGAATCAACGAACAAAAGCAGCAACCCTACAGCATAAAATATATGGGTAAGGACGGGGTAAATTATACGATAAAAATCAAAAGCTATACTCCCAATATAGAAATGCCCGAAGATGAAGAGTTTGTTTTTGAAGATTCGAAGTATCCGGGTATAGAAACAGTTGATTTAAGAGAACCGCAATAATGCAATTTATCATTAACAATTAAACAAATACGCTCATGACAGTGATTAACCTTAAAACATCAACAAGGCTCTTCGGAGAGGGGTTATTAACGTTATGAAATTATTGAAATTAAATAAAAAAGTTTTACACATGAAACATCTTTACATAGCTTCTATTTTTGTGTTGACAACATTGTCGGCAAACACAGTTTCGGCTCAAAATAATTTGAGCTTCACTATCGACGAAGTGGTGGAACTTGCCAAGGAACAATCGCCGGAAGGCATTCAGGCAAAACACTCCTTCAGGGCAAGTTACTGGCAGTACCGCTCCTATAGGGCGGGATTTTTACCAAGTCTTGTGTTTTCGTCCACAATTCCGAATTTCTCACGGGCAATGACCGCCGTACAGCAGGAAGACGGAACTTATCTCTATCGACAGGATTACTCCAACAGAATATCGGGAGCCTTTAACGTAGAACAAAATGTGCCTCTAACAGGCGGAAGAATTACCGTCGGCTCAAGCCTGAGCAGAACCGATATTCTGGGCGACAGGGGTTATGTACAGTATCTTAGCTCGCCACTGAATCTTACCTACTCTCAATCGATCTTCGGGCTTAATGACCTGAAATGGGACAAAAAAATAGAACCCCTGAGATATGAGGAAGCTAAAAGACGATACTTGCGCGCTATGGAAAACGTGTCGCTGACGGCAATACGCTATTTTTTCAATCTCGCCGAAGCGCAACAAAGGGTGGCTACGTCGGAATTTAACAAAACCAACACGGATTCGCTGTACAAAATGGCGCGAGGACGCTACAATATCGGAACAATAGGCGAAAACGAAATGTTGCAGTCGGAACTGAACTACATGAACTCAAGCGCAACCCTGAATGACGCCATGCTGAATCTTGCAGCTTCAAAAAACCGGTTGCGCTCCTACCTCGGATTCAACGAATCGGTGGATATCTCCATCGTCATTCCCGAAGAAGCGCCCAATATTGTGCTGGATGTGGAGAAAATCATGGCGATGGCAAAAGAAAACAATCCTGACATACTTGGTTACGAACGTCAATTGATCGAGGCACAGAGGAATGTTGCATCGGCAAAGGCGTCAAGAGGATTCAGCGCCGATTTGTATATGCAGTTCGGATTAGACCAGCAGTCGGAAACAATCGGCAACGCTTACAAAAAACCCGGCGATATGGAAAGGGTGCAGCTCGGACTGCGAATCCCGATACTGGACTGGGGCAGGGGTAAGGGACGCGTGAAAATGGCGCAGTCGAACGAAGAACTCGTGAAAGTGCAGGTGCAGCAGGCTGTCTCGGACTTTGAACAGGAGGTGATTTTGCAGGTCAATCAGTATAATATGCAGTTCGACCAGCTGCAAATCACTGCCAAAGCCGACACTATTGCGCAAAACAGATACACGGTTTCGATGCAGAGATATAAGATTGATAAGATTGATATTACGGAGATGAACAATGCTCAAAACGACAGAGATAACGCTGTGTTACGGCATGTGTCGGCTCTGCGAAACTACTGGACGTATTATTATACTATCAGGCAGCTGACCCTGTATGATTTGCAGAAAAACAAACCTCTGGAAACGGATTACGACAGGTTGATTGAATAAGGGGAAGGCAAAATACAGCCGATGAACAAAGGTAAATTATATCTGATTCCCGCGCCTCTAAGCGATTCCGACATCATTAACTGCATCCCCGAAGGGGTAAAACGTGTGGTGAACAGTCTTAGGTATTTCATAGTGGAAGACCCAAGGACGGCAAGACGTTATATATCGAAACTGATGACGGGGACGCCTGTGGCGGAACTCAATTTTGCGTCGCTTAACGAACACACCGACGCGAGGGAGTTTGCCGACCTGCTTGCTCCCGTTCTCAGGGGCGAGGACGCCGGACTGATGTCGGACGCCGGAATGCCCTGCATTGCCGACCCGGGCGAAGAATTAGTGCAACTTGCATATTCCCGTGATATAACTGTTGTTCCGCTGGTTGGACCCTCGTCGCTGTTTCTGGCTTTGGCGGCGTCGGGGCTTTCGGGCGAAAAGTTTGCGTTTGAAGGCTATCTGCCCGCCAAAACTCCCGAATTGCCGAAATATCTCAAAAGATTAGAACAGTCGTCGCGGCAGGAAAAACAAAGCAAAATGTTTATCGAAACGCCCTATCGCAGCGCTCGAATGTTTGAAACCATACTCGGCGTCTGTTCGCCCGAAACGCTG
>JAISRS010000044.1 GCA_031273485.1 Prevotellaceae bacterium | reverse complement strand
GAGAGGCTTTATGGTATAAAAAAAGTTGATAAAATATCAACTAAAGCAGTTTCTCTCAGTGATAAAACATGGGAGTCGGGAGATACTATAAGAATCAGATTCTTAAATGGTAGCGTTCCTCTTCAGGAAGCTGTAAAACAAGTTGCGGCAACTTGGTTGGAATATGCTTATCTTAAATTTGAATATGTTAGTGGAGAAGCAGATGTGAAAATTGGTTTTGACTTGGATGATCATTTAATAACATGGTCAACTATTGGAACCGATTGTAAATTAGTTCCACAAAATGAACCGTCTGTTAATTTTGTGGATTTGGAATATTATCTGGAAGAAGAGTATGAAACGTTTCAAGGAAATGTTTTGAGAGCCTTTGGGCACATTTTAGGCTTGGGTGTTGAAAATAGCAGTCCTGCGGCTGAGGCTGTTATTGAATTCAGACCACAAGCGAAATTGTATCTTATGCTTTTTTGTGGGTTATCGGAAGATGAAGCGTTGGAATTGTTGGCTTTTTACGGTACAAGTCAGACAAATTATACGGATTATGATGATAGTTCAATTATGGTATTGGCGCTGCCAACTACGGTAGTGAGGCAAACAATTCACGCAAACACAGAACTTTCCGACACTGATAAAGAATTTATTGCAGCGTTGTATCCTAAAATCTATTTTGAACGGGTGAATTTAACTTCCAATAGCCTTAGCGCTACGATTATGGAGTGTGCATTTGCTCGAGACTTATTTGAAGTAAACAATGTGATTTATGGTTTGTCTCCGATTGGTCTCTATAGTTTTGATAAAAGTAAAAATCCTAATGTGAAAGCATTTGATTTTACTTATTCAATGAGTCCGTATGTCGTTGATAATTTACTATATTACACCGGCAATGCAGGACCAAGTGGTGGCGGAGCCGTTTCAAGATGCCTTGATACGGATAACGGAACAATAACCAATGTAGCTGTGAGATGGAATAATCAAACCGGAGTGATCAAAGGAATTGATAATGTAACTTATTTTGGATGTGCTAATGGGCTTTATTATTTAGACACCATTGATGGTGCAATAAAAAATAAACCTCTGTATGATATGAATGGAGTGGAAATAGTAAATTTACCTATAGGTAAACTACTTAAAGATTCCGAAGGAGTAGTTTATGTGTCGGGATATAAAAATTCCGAGCAATATATATTTACCATTGATGATGACACAACTGAATGTAAGTTTTATCTTCCAACATGGGATCTTCAAATAATGTCTTTGTCGACATCTTTTTCCGGGAAAATTTATTATAGAAATAATCTAACAAATCCCGGATTCGGATACATTGAAAATGGTAATAAGATTGCTATATCTAATCATTCCGGAGATTATACACCTTATATAAATAGAGATGAAAAAATCTACTTTATTAAAATGTCAATAGGTGTACCGTTTGTTTATAAAAATGGTCAGCTTAATTCTGTTGGATATGATGCATTATCAAATGCCAATATGATTTTTCTAACAATGACTCCATTAAAACATTCGCCGGAATTAATACTATTTGCAAGACTTCCATTAGAGCCGGTTTTTAACGTTTATATAATTGATCCCGAACAAAATGATACTTACGCATATAAGTTGCCAACTGGAGATCTTAATTTAAAAAATGTTGTAGAAACATCTGATGGGCAGATATATTTTTATGGCGAAAAGGATAATGAGGTTGGATTGTGGAAGTTTAATAAGTAATAAAAAAGTAAATATAAAACAAGTAATGAAAATGAAAAATTTAAATTTTACGACAATGGCTCTGATTGTTATTTTATTGACAATTTCGTGTAACAGAGATGATACGGTTTATACTCGAGATAATGAGGAAGCTCCTAAAAAGGAGAGACTTTATGGTATAAAAAAAGTTGATAAAATATCAACTAAAGCAGTTTCTCTCAGTGATAAAACATGGGAGTCAGGAGATATTATAAGAATTAAATTCTTAAATGGTAGTGCTCTGCTTCAGGAAGCTGTAAAACAGATTGCTGCAACTTGGTTGGAATATGCTTGGGTTAAATTTGAATATGTTAGTGGAAATGCGGATGTGAAAATCGGTTTTGACTTGGATGCACATCCTATAACATGGTCAACTATTGGAACCGATTGTAAATTAATTCCACAAAATGAACCGTCTGTTAATTTTGTAGATTTGGAATATCTTCTGGAAGACGATTATGAAATGTTTCAGGGAGATGTTTTGAGAGCCTTTGGACACATTTTGGGTTTGGGTTTTGAAAATGGTAATCCTGCGTCTACTAAGAATTTCAAATCACCAGCGCAAGGTTATCTTGAGGATTGTGGGTTTTCGGCAGATGAAGCGTTGGAATTGTTGGATTTTTACGGTACATATCAGACAAATTATACGAATTATGATAAAAATTCAATTATGGTATTGCCAATGACAAGTGCAATGGTGACTGGAGGAGCTAACGCAAACACAGAACTTTCCGACACTGATAAAGAATTTATTGCTGCGTTGTATCCTAAAATCTATTTTGAACGGGTGTATTTTAGTTCCAGCAATGCTTGTCCATTTAGTCGTGATTTATGTGAAGTAAATAATGTAATTTATGGTTTTTCTCCGGGTGGTATCTATAGTTTGGCTGTAAATCAAAATTACAATATTCAGTCATTTGCATATACGTATTCAATGAAACCGTATGTAGTTGATAATTTAATATATTATGATGGAGATGTAATCCCGAGTAACGGATCTGTTCCAAGATGTTTTAATACGGATAATGGAACAATAACCAATGTAGCTATATCATGGACTAATGCCGGAGTGATAAAAGGAATAAATGGTGTAACTTATTTTGGTTGTTCTAATGGACTTTATTATTTAGATTCCATTGATGGTGTAATAAAAAATAAACCTCTGTATGATATAAATGGAACGGAAATAGTAAATTTACCTATATTGAAATTTCTCAAAGATTCCGCAGGAATAGTTTATGTATCGGGAACCAAAGATTATCATCAATATATATTTACTATTGATAATAACACTGTTGAATGTAGATTTTCTTTACTTTGGGATGCTAATATTAATTTGTTCGCATCTCCGTCCGGAAAAATTTATTATACAAACACAGCAGGTTCCGAACTTGGATACATTGAAAATGGTAATAAGCACATTATATCTAATCATTCTAATTCTAATTCTTATGTAAATAAAGATGAGAAAATATATTTTATTACGTCACCTTCGGATGAATTATTTGTTTATAAAAATGGACAGCTTAATTCTGTAGAACATGATGCATTTTCAAATGCCGATATGTATTTTATAAAAATGATTCCGTTAAAACATTCGTCGGAATTAATATTACTTGCAATGCTTCCACAAGAATTGGCTTTTGAAATTTATGTAATTTATCCAGATCAAGATGACAGTTATGCATATAGAATACCAACCGAAGGTATTAAATTCAAAGATATGGTAGAAACATCTGATGGGCAGATATATTTTTATGGAGCAAAGGATAATGGGCCTGGACTGTGGAAGTTTAATAAGTAATAAAAAGGGTTCAGAGATTAATAAAGCAAGTAAAAATAAAACAGATGCTGCCTTGTATGATTAAAATAGAAAATAAACCGTTTCCGAGTAAAATCGGAATGGTTTCTCGGATAAAAGAATGTAAAAAGTTCGTTAATATATATATGATATAAAATGTTACAAATGAAGAGACTTATTATAATATTCTGTTTGCTATTGTCGGTATATCCAATGTTTGCATCGGTTTTACCGGA
Source organism: Prevotellaceae bacterium (assembly GCA_031273485.1). Classification (GTDB taxonomy): domain Bacteria; phylum Bacteroidota; class Bacteroidia; order Bacteroidales; family UBA932; genus JAIRLF01. The sequence continues at coordinate 4,321 of JAISRS010000044.1, read as the reverse complement.
TATAGGCACATATAAAAATTTTGTTTTAACGAAAGAATTATGGGTGTGTTCGTCCATAGCCTTTCCTGTAGATATATCATACGATGCATTCAATGTGGATTTCAAAACGCTTGTACAGGGTAGATATGGTTATTTTATTCAGGTAAAGCCGGGAATGCATTCAGTCGGTTCGGAGTTGCCCAATGCGGATGCGGTTATTGTCAATCCTGCAAAAGGAGTGTTGAATCCAGTAGGCAAGCCTGCCGGAATTTATGAATATATCTTCGTAGCCACTGCCGATTTCTGCGGTATGAAGCCCGGTGAACAGGCTATTGTGAGGGTATATATAGTGCCGCAACTTACGGGTTTCCCCGTGCTTACCAATATTTGCCCCGGAAGTACCGAAACGGTAGATTTTGATAATTTTATACCGCCCGAAATCAAATATTTTATAGAAGAAATGGAATGGACAATAACCTACAGGCGTAATAATGTAAATATTAACCATATTATTCAGCCTAATCTTAATACGGTAGGGAACAATGTTTATGAATATACTATAAATGATGCTTTAGGCGCCTACAGAGGTAAATACACTGCAATGCAGGGAACGGTATATGCCTGCCCCGAAGATTCGGCATTTCTCACTCACACAGTGAGAATCCGCGAAGGAGAAGAATATGCCATCCCCAACAAAGAAATATCTCTATGTTTGGATAACTTGTTGCTTGTTCCCGAAACTTCGGATAAAATGCGCGTAAATCTGTTCGGTTATCTGGGCGCCTCGGTCAAAGGAGGAGTATGGGAATTTAATATTGATAAAGATAATATAGGGAAGCCGGAAGGGATGTGTAAACCTGATTCGGTCACCGGAAAGGTGGATATTCCTGTTGATATTATGCAGTATCTTCCGGGAGACAGTATAGTGTTCCGGTACAGCTATAAAAACTGTATAGGACATGATACTTTCACGCTTTTAACATTAAAATTTCAGGACAATTTCAAAGATGTCATTAAAGACAGGGAAAAAGACGTATGCCGTAATCTTGTTTCTGGGATAATAGATTTACCATCCACATTCGGATTTTCGGTTCCTTTAACCGCCGGCGTATGGTACGAAAGAATAGACGGCAGAGATTCGTTGCTGCTGTCGGGTTCAACGGATATATCCAACCGCAAATCGGGATCCTTATATACATTCCGGTTTGATGTAAGTTCTGCGGTAGATAAACTTTGCGGTGTGGAAGGCAGTTCGGCTATATTCGGTTTAAGAATACGGGATGTAGCGGTTACTAATGCCGCAGCAAGAATATGCAAAAAGCTGTTTGAAAACAATACACGCCCAACGGTTGATTTATCCAAATATGTACCCGGGCTAAACGATACTGCCAAAATAGATTCCAATACAATAACTTGGTGGGATTCCGCAGGGATGAAAATAAACGATCCTGCAAGATGTGAACTTGCTCTAAATGAGAGTCAGTTAACCTCAACGTCGCCGAATGTGCAGTTTAAGTTCAATTATGAAGTTAAAACGGAATGCGGACCCTATACCGGCAGTTTGTATATCACAGCAGTGGATACCATACCGTCGGCGGATACGGTAACAATACGTGTCTGCTACACCGATAGCTACGCATCTCATATAGACCTGGCTCAGGCGCTTGGCATCGCAGGTCTGAAAGGCAGATTTGAACTGGAAAATACTGATCCTCTTGGTCTAACTCTTAGCAGTGATGTATTTAACAATGGAATCTTAAATGTAAATGCAGACAGGGAATTTGAGTTAAGAAATAATTCCGTTGAAACTTATATATTCGGATATATTCCCGAAGGAGACGAATGTGTATCGAACAATGTGAGAGTAAAGGTTGTGGTTACGAGAGATCATGATAAATATGGACAAAAATAAAACTACTACAATGAATAAGATAGAAAATATATTTATGGCAAAATATAAAATATTGATTTCTCTGCTGTTGTTTGCTTTTGCAGCAGGCAGCGTATGGGGGCAGCAGGGTCAGATACCTGAGACTTTTGGTTCATACGATCCGACATATATATTTACTTGCGGCAAAATAGTTCCCATAGACTTGTACAAAGCGGCGAATTTCTTTGTTTCACCGGAATACGGTTATTGGGGCGATGAATACGGAACACCCTACAATGGAAAACCGTATGATTCAATAATACTCAAGACATCTGCAACAATCAAATCATCACCACCGGAGCGTGCACTTACTAACGGCAATATATTTAATGCGGTAGCTGCCGATTCGGGGCATTATACATTCTATTTTTATGTTACCGCATCAAACAACTATTGCGGCATAAAAACAGGGCAAAGGTTTATACTGAACTTGTATCTGGATATCACTTGTTGGACAGTCACATCAGAAGGACTTGCAACCGAGTTCAGGTTCTGTTATGGTAACAGTGTTGAGCAATTATCGCATCATGTTTACGAAACTTCCAATATTACATTTAATGACTTGTTGTATATGAGTCTTCCTAAGGAAGAGCAGCCCGCATGGAGAAAAAAAGAAGCCCCATCCGGAATTGATCCGCAAATTTATAATTGGGATAACATTGAGGTTTACTCCGATTCGTCATATCAAAACAAGATAGGAGACAACAGTTACATTATAGATGTATCTCGTGGCGACGGCAAAACAACCACCGATTCTATATACTATATTAAGATTTATAATGAAAAGCAGGAGAAGAATATAAGGTTTGCCGTAAGAGTTAAAATCTTTAAGGAACCGAAACTTGAAATATATACCGACCCCTCAAATATTACGGACAGATTGAAGGAATACAATCTTGACGATGAAATAACCATAGGAGACGATAGCGAGGGTATGGCATTCGAAAGCTATAAATATTATTTGAACAGAAGATATATCAACGTTTATGGTGGCGATACCACTCGAAAAGAGATTACGCTTTCAGCGGCAACGTTTACGGGCGTAGAGGATTTTCTGGAAGTTATAGCAATAGACACAAACAAGTGTGTCGCAAAATGGAGCAGTGAAGCAATTATAAATATACCATTTCCAACAGTATTTACACCCGATGGCGACGGAGTAAACGACATCCTGTTCGGCGGCGAAAAATATCGAAACAGAGAGTTTCATCTCGAAGTATTTAACCGCTGGGGAAACATACTGTACTACGGAGAATCGGGCTGGGACGGAACCTATCGGGGAAAAGATGTCCCACCGGGAACGTATGAGTATGTGATACAAATCAAGCAGTCGGATGGAACAACAAAGGAAGTAAGAGGAACTGTAACTTTGATAAAAAAAGGTATTAATTGATTTTAGGTAAGTTAATTTGATTTTAGGTTTTTCATGATGAAAGTACGATTTAACAAAGTCGTACTTTTGTTTTTTTTAGTCGCACACCCCCCTAACAGGGTTTTTGACCCCTGTTAGTATCTTATTTCCGAAATTGATGTAAATTTTGGCAGAATATTCAATATTAAGATTGTTGTATTCTTTACGAATTACAAAAACCTAATTTCTACCTAATTTACTAAACAAAACAACCTCAGTAGCCTCAGGATTAAACCATCTCCCCAACCTCATTATTTTATTATATTATTCCGCAATCGAAAGAGATAAAATTAGGTAATAAGGTTTTTGTACTGTGGAGATTACCGTAGTTACTGAGGTTGTTTTGTTATTTGAATAAGGTAGAAATAAGGTTTTTGTACTTCGTAAAGAAACGACAATTTGAAACGCAAGTTAAACGCAGTCAAATACACCCTCTTTGGTTCCGGCTTGTTCGGCTTAGGGATTATACGGATTAAACAGTCTTTTTAGTCTGTGTAATCAGACTACATTCTCCGCCTGCGAGGCAGGTAGAATGTAGAAAATAGAAACTTTTTCCGCAGGCAGGAAATGTTTCCCCGCCGGCGCTGAAAGTCTCAGCGACGTTGCTGAAAGTCTCAGCGACGTCGCTGAAAGTCTCAGCGACATCGCTGAAAGTCTCAGCGACATCGCTGAAAGTCTCAGCGACATCGCTGAAAGTCTCAGCGACGTCGCTGAAAGTCTCAGCGACGTCGCTGAAAGTCCTCGGTTCGGCGTAGCGTCTCGCTACGTCGGAGCTAAAAGCAGGCTTCCAGCTTGCAGACCCGCTTGCAACAAGGCGGGTCTGCGCTTTTAGTGGGTACTAAGGACTTTAAGGACTTTAAGGTCTTTAAAGACCCTCGGTTCGGCGTAGCGTCCCGCTACGTCGGAGCTAAAAGCATGCCTCCGGCTTGCGTCCATATTTTGTTGCGAAGCGGGAGCTTCGCTTTTAGCTGCGGCGTAGCGGGACGCTACGCCGAACGAAG
>JAISRS010000025.1 GCA_031273485.1 Prevotellaceae bacterium | reverse complement strand
TTTTCTCTCTTCATGCGCTTGGTAATGCCGGGATTTTCATGTATCTTTGCGGCAGAAACTTTTAAAAGAGAAATAATATGCAATCAACAACGTTAAATCCGACTCAGTTACATTTGTTGCAGATGTTTTCATACGACAGCGACGAAGAGCGATTAAAGGAATTAAAAGAAGTATGGCTTAATCACGTCCGCAACAAATTGGACGAGGAAGTCGAAAAAGTGTGGAAAGAAAAAAACATGAGCAATGAAATGATGCATGAGTTGCTGAACACGCATCTAAGAACGCCTTATAATAAATGAAAATCGTTCTGGATACGAATTGTTTGCTTGTCGCCGTGAAGAAATATTCCGATTTCTATTGGCTGTGGCAGGCATTCCGCAACAAAAAATTTGTTTTGTGCTATACCGGCGAGATATTAAATGAATATCAAGAGGTTCTGTCGCGCTATTTTTCCATACTCGTTGCCAAAAATACGGTGGAAGAAATTCTTTTTTCGCCCAATACTCTGCCGGTTACAGTGTATTACAACTGGCAACTGATAACCGCCGACCCCGATGACAACAAATTTGTAGATTGCGCCATTAGCGCAAATGCAAATTATATCGTTTCCAACGACAGGCATTTCAATGCGCTCAAGGATATTAACTTTCCAAAGGTAAATCTATTGACAATCGACGAGTTCAGGGCGGTAATACAGGACAAACGCATCCTGGATTAGTAGAAACGCGATTAATCATTAGTAGGGACGCGATTAATCGCGTCTCTACGGGTTATTTCCGTCAGTCGACAGAATTATTTTTTTGTTTGATCATGTCATAAAACAGAAATCTTGTCCGCAACGGGTCGGTAGTATCGGGTCTTTTATAGTAGTCCCGTTCCTGCTCATCAGTGGTGAAAACAATATCAAACCCGTTTTTCCGGTAATAATGCAGTACGGAAGGCTCATTATAGGCATCCACCAGCAGGAAACGGGCGAGGTTTGAGTAGTTGGAAGAACAAAGTTGCTTGACAGCCTCCAATAACTGTGAGCCGATCCCTTGATTGCCAAACTCTACCGCCACTCCCAAACGTCCTATCAGGAACGCCGGATATGACTGTAAATTTTTTTCCCGCGGGATAAGTTCCTTCACTTTTTTGCGCCTGCTGCCCGGCAACCATGCCGCCTTGAGACTATCCGCAGACAGCGAAAAGGCACAGACCACTTTTCCCGTTTCGTAGTGCCGGAAAAAATAAGTCTGACACATCAGCTGCTCCTGATATTTGATGGCGTCGTGATTGAAAAAATCGTTCAAATCATCGTTTCCGCAGTCGAAATCTTCTATCAACTGTTCCGAAGACAGGGCAATCGTTTCGCACTCCTTTTCCAAAGTCATCGCTACATAAGTTTTTGTTTGGAAAAATATTCTTTCCATTTGCGGCTTTCTTCCGCTCTCCGTGCCCGTTCTTCGTCGCTTATCTGACTTTCCCGGATCAACATCTGTTCCCATCTTTCGTGGAACTCTCGCGCTGCTTTGCCTCGCAAAACAGGCGAACGCCTTATTGGTAATGCCATAACAATTTATTTTAATTTACGGCGCAAAGATATAAATTAATTACGAATTAAAAATTACGAATTACGAATCACAAAAATTCGTAATTCGTAATTGAACAGGTGATCTTCTTTTTCCGTTTCAGCTCCTGTTTTTTTCTCTTGAATCATTATTTTTGCTATTGCAGTCGCTTTTTAGATGGACGCAACGGGGGGAGTATAATACCTTTGCATAAAATTTTTTAAAATTAATAAGTTAAATTAATGAATTGTTAACTAAAGTCTTTAAACAATAAATATTATTATCATGAAAAAGGGAATTATATCAGTTATCAAAAAGACTGCGAAAGCGGTCATGGCGCTTGGTGCAGGCGGTATTTTACTGTTGTCTTCAGCGTGCAGCAAGTCCGATACGGCAGCGGACAACAGGACGCCGACATACAACATCGGCGGCGTAATTACCAAATCCGACGGCGGAGCGGCTGCCGGCGCAGCTGTCAAACTTCTGGATGCTGCAACCGGTAACGACCTCGGACAAACAACCGTCGATGCTGCGGGAACATACGTGTTTGCGGGTATTCCGGCGGGGGCATATCAAATTGTGGTCACGCTTGAAGGCTACGAAACGGCAACCGTAGGCGGCGTGAATGTGAGTGGAGATGTGAGCGGTAAAGACGTTGTATTACAGAAAATCACGGCTCCTGTTTATGCGGTAAGCGGCGTGATTACGAAATCGGGCGGCGGAGCGGCTGTGGGGGCAAGCGTGAAACTGTTGAACGCCGCCGACAATACGCTCGCCGGTCAATCAACAACCGCCGACGCCGCAGGCGCTTATACGCTCGCAGCAGTCCCCGCGGGCGAATATAAAATGGTGATTACGCTCGACGGTTACGAGGCTATCGTAAATAATGTGACGGTAGGCAACGATAATTTGAGCAATCAAAATTTTGCCCTGCAAACGGTTACAGTAAACGGAAATGCCGTCCGCATTGTTTATTCGGGCAACACCGCAACGGTCGAAAACCTGCCTTCCGACGGCAGCATCACGTCAAGCGTAAGCGGCGCAGACGTCACCGTAGCAACATCTTCAGGCGAATTTACGGAATTTGTCGTTTCCGGCTCCACGTCCGGCGGCTCGCTCAAGATTCAAAACAATGTAACGGCTCCAAACCGGATTCGGATTACGCTGAACAGCGCTGCGATTGTTTCCGCAGGCAAATTGCCGCCTGTTCAGATCACCAAGAATGAAGGCGTGACGGTTGTTGAGTTAAAAGGCGTCAATACGCTGTCCGACCATTCGTCCAACGAAGAAAATGCAGCGCTGATCAGCAAAAGCGGTTCCCTCGAATTTGAGGGTTACGGCAAACTCAACATCAGCGGCGTCGCCAAACATGCCGTTGCAAGCAGCAAAAAGACGGTCACGGTGCTTGGTGGCGACATCGCCGTCAGTTCGGCGGCATCCGACGGGTTTCATGCGGAAGCGGGATTTGTGCAGTCGGGCGGGTCGTTAAATATTTCCGCTTTGGGCGATGCCATTGACGCCGGAAGCGGTACGGCTGTCATCAGCGGAGGAAATATCGACATCACTTCTTCCGCCGACGACACGAAGGGCATTAAAGCCGACGATAACCTGACAGTCAGCGGCGGCGCAATCAACATCAAAGTTTCGGGCAAACAGTCGAAGGGCATCAGCAGCAAACAGAATATTGCGATTATCAGCGGAAACATCACGATAGAAACTTCGGGCGCAACGGTTCCGGAGCCGTCGGGAAGCGGCTACGACCCGTCGTATTGCACCGCCATCAAAGCCGACGGGCGAATCACGGTCGGTGGCGGCACGATTACGGTAAGAAGCCTCCGGTCAGCCGACGGCGGCAAGGGCTTGTCAGCCGACGGCGACATTGTCGTCACCGGCGGCAACATCAACGTCGCCACCGCAGGCGACGGCGCTGTCTATATCAACGAAAACGGCGCAACGGATTCCTATACTTCCGCCTGTATCAAAAGCGACGCAAACATCACGCTCACGGGCGGAGTGATTACCTGCGCAAGTTCGGGCAGCGGCGGCAAGTGCATCGTGGCGGACGGAACAATGACCATCGGCGCGGCGGGAGCGGATGACAATGATTTGGTGATTACGGCAGGCACGACGGGCGCAAAGTTCTTTGTTTCGGGCAGCACGGGCGGCGGTCGCCCCGGCGGAGAGGACAACACCGATTATGCCAATCCCAAAGTCATCAAAAGCGAAGGCAACTTGACGGTGAACAGCGGCATTCTGCGACTGACGGGCGCCACCGACGGCGGCGAAGGTCTGGAAAGCAAAGCTACGCTCACCGTCAACGGCGGTTACATGGAAATCAACACTTTCGACGATTGCCTCAACGCCGAATCGCATATACGAATCAACGGCGGCACGATTTACGCCCGCGCAACGGGCAACGATGCCATTGACAGCAACGGCGACATTGCCATTGCGGGCGGCATGCTCGTCGTGCAAGGTTCGGAAGACGGCGTCGATTCGGACAATACCGCCATACAAATCAGCGGCGGTACGGTCATAAGCGTAAGCGGACAGACGATGAGCCGTTTCGCAGGCACGCAGAAATACATCAGCGTAAGCGCTGCGGCAAACAGCGGAATCGGCGTCAAAACGGGTAACGACTGGGTATTGCTGTATCAGGTTCCTGCGGCTGCATCGGGCGGCGGACAGGGCAGTCCGGGCGGACAAGGCGGCAATCGTGGAACGCTGACCGTAGTGATTTCGTTGCCGCAATTCGTCGGCGGCGCCTCCGGCACGCTCTACACGGGCGGCAGCATCTCCGGCGGCAACACCACCGCTTTCGGCTATAATACCGGCGGAACGTATGTCGGCGGGACAGGCAAGGCGTTTACTGTAAATTAGAAGGAAGAAGGGTTTTAAGGTCTAAGGTCTTTAAGGTCTAAGGACTTTAAAGACTTTAAGGACCTTAAGGTCCTTAAGGACTTTAAGGACTTTAAAGTCCTTAAAGTCCTTAAAGGCAATTGTTCTAATAGCATAATTGTTAAAATGATTGCAAAAAACATATATTCTGGGAACATTACCTGACATTTTGTCACAAAGTGTGTACATTTCGGGAGCATTACTTTGGTAATGGTCAAAAAACACACTGCTTTTGGCAGTATTACTAAAATAATGGTCAAAAAATGCATGAACTGCGGTATCATTTCTGACATTTTGTCAGAAAATTCACACATTCCGATATCATTACTGTTTCGCCGGTTGAAAAATACATACACTCAGGATGGAAGGCAGAAGGGCAGACTAAACCGCTTTCATATAAGGAACTTCTAAAAACTGCTTTTTCTGCGTTCAATGTCAATTTTTATTAATTTTTAAATCCTCATTTACAATTGGTAAACTCCGGTTTAAAAATTTTGTCTGCCTTGAAAACTCAAGTTTTTAGAGGTTCCCATTATCTTCGTCGAACCCGCGCTATCTAAATTGTTGACGTCAACATTCGCATTGTTAGCGTTAACATTTGCATTGTTAGCGTTAACATTTGCATTGTCAGCGTTAACATTTGCATTGTTGTTGTCCCTTTTTTGGAAGATTATCGTCCCTTTTTGGAAGATTGTCGTCCCTCTTCCTTATTTTAGAACCAAAGAGCAAAAATGCCTGTATAATTTCCGTTTTACGGAATCGATATCTATATTTTCCTTTAATTCTTCGGATAAGGAAGTTACGCCCTTATCGGTGAATCCGCAGGGGTTGATATGCGAAAAATACGATAAATCGGTATTAATGTTAAAAGCAAAGCCGTGCATGGTGACATATCGACTGATACGCACCCCTATGGCGCAAATTTTCCGTGGATTTTTGCCGTTCACATCCAGCCATACGCCTGTTGCGCTTTTCATGCGGGTTGCCCGAATCCGGTATTCGTCGAGTGTACGAATAGTCATTTCTTCCATGCAGAAAATGTATTCTTTAAGCGATAGCCGGAGTTTTTCCAAATCCAAAATCAGGTAACCTGTTATCTGTCCCGGACCGTGATAAGTGATGTCGCCGCCCCTGTCGATACGATAATAAGAGGCATTAATATTTCGCAGAAACTCCTCATTAATCAGCATATTGTCGGGATGTCCGTTTCTTCCTAAGGTATATACGTGCGGGTGTTCGCACAGGATAAATTGCTGAACAACGGACGCCTGCGTGGAATTATCCCCCCCCGATTTCAGATTACACAATGCCTCGAACAGTTCTTTTTGCCTGTCCCATGCAATTTTGTAATCAATCAAACCCCAATCCGCGTATTGTATTTTCTGATTCATGGCGTATTATTTTTTAATTTTTGATTCGATAAAACTCCGTTCCGCCATAAAGGACGAACGAACCAAAGGAGCGCTTTCCACACTGTTAAATCCGAGTTTTAAGCCAAATTCCCTGTATTTGTCAAACTGTTCGGGCGTGACATATTCTGCCACAGGGAGGTTATTTTTAGATGGTTGCAAATATTGTCCCACAGTAATCATCCGGCATCCTGCGTTTTTCAAATCCATCAATACTGCTTCGACCTCTGTTTCCGTTTCGCCCAATCCCACCATAATTCCCGACTTGGTAATCAGTCCCTTCGACGAGGCTTTCCGCAACACCTCCAAGCTGATATCGTATCGTGCTTTGCTTCTTATCAGGGGGGATAATCTCCCTACGGTTTCCATGTTGTGTCCGAAGATGTCGGGTTTTGCCTCAAACACAGGATTTAAATAACTGTCCATACCGTTAAAATCGGGTACTAATACTTCTATCAATGTTTTGGGATTTTTTTCTCTGACGGCGTAAATGGTTTTTGCCCAAAAGCCGGCGCCTTTATCCTGCAAATCGTCCCTGTCCACAGACGTAATGACACAATGTTTTAGCTGCATTTTATGAATACTTTCCGCTACTTTTGCCGGTTCATTTTCGTCGGGAGCCGGCGGTTTGCCGGTTTTGGTAGCGCAAAATTTACAGGAACGCGTACAAATATCGCCCAAAATCATAAATGTTGCCGTTCCCATGTTCCAGCATTGACCGATATTAGGACATTTTCCGCTACTGCAAATTGTATGTAAATTATTCGATTCTACAATCTCCCTGATTTTGTGATATTCTCCTCCCGATTCTAATTTTATCTTCAACCAATCGGGCTTACGCGTAATCATTTTAAATTATGAATTATGAATTTATGAATTATGAATTTATGATTTATTAATTTGCGGATTAACACCGAACCATGATTAAAGGATTTACATAATTTTACTTTCGCAGAAAAAAAAATCGTGTAATCGCCTGCGTCGAACTAATTTGTGGATTAAAATAATTCATAATTCATAATTCAACAGTGGGTTTATCAATTCCAGCAGCGAGTGTTTTTCCTGTGATGTGAGTTCTCCCATTTTCAAAAATTCAACTTCTCCTTTTGCATTGACCAAGATAATGGTACACGTATTATTGACCCCGTTGCCCAGGTTCCAGGCTTTTCGCAACAGGCGGTCGAAATCATAACAAAGTTGCACATTGGCGCCTTCCACCTCTTTTTCCGCCACTTTACGTATCATAGCGTTGGGTATAAACGACGAACCGTCTTTCACATTAATCACCACGCAACAAGCCATATTCGTCGTATCCCGATACTCCATTTTCAGCGAATCTCTGAATGTTTTGTTCTGTAAATATGCGTCCGGATCTACATAAAACAGCAGTACCGGTTTAGTTCCAAAAGCGCGAATCGAGGTTTTCTGTTTCTCGTACGTCCGCAATTCTACGGCTCCTACCACCTTTTTCGTTTGTGCGCCGAGAGGTATAAAAAACATGCAGCACAATAAAAACGCCGCAACTCTTTTCATATATGAGGAAACATTTTCCTTTGCTTTCGGATATTCTTTTTGTTTCACCGTAAAATTCAAATTCATTTCAAATAATAAGTCTATTTTTTATTTCTTTTTAAACAATATTTATTGCCCCGCAGTTCAATTATACAAATTAC
>JAISRS010000014.1 GCA_031273485.1 Prevotellaceae bacterium | reverse complement strand
GCGAATTATTTTTACGGGATATTGTCCAATCTTGCCAATTTGCCCGTATCCTGAAATTGCAATCTCCATATTACAATTCGGGCTATCTTTCCGGATATCGATAAAAATGCGATTTGTGTCACCCCGCCTGTTAGTATCTTATTTCCAAAATTGATGTAATTTTTGGCAGAATATTCAATTTTAATATGGTCGTGGTTGTTTTCTTGACGAAGTATAAAAACCTTATTTCTACCTAATTTCCCAAACAAAACAACCTCAGTAACATCGGGATTATCCCTCTCCAACCTCATTACCTAATTATATTATTATATATTCCACAATCGGAAGAGATAAAATTAGGTAATAAGGTTTTTGGACTGTGGAGATTACCGTAGTTACTGAGGTTGTTTTGTTATTTGAATAAGGTAGAAATAAGGTTTTTGTACCTCGTAAAGAAACGACATTTTAAAACGTAAAGACGCAGTCAAATACACCCTTTTTGGTTCCGGCTTGTCCAGCTTAGGGATTAAAGACTTTAAAGTCTTTAAGGTTTTTAAAGACCTTATAGTCCTTATAGTCCTTAAAGTCCTTCTCCGAAAAGCCTGCCGGATAAATTAAGCGGACAGCTGCAAAAACGCCAACTGCTGCAACAGGATTTTTGAGAAAGAAAAAGAACAAACCGCAATCTGTGCTTTGAATAATAAACTAAAAACCGGAAAAAATGATTCTCAAAAATGAGCTGAAAACAGGAAACCTACAATTGTGAATTAACAATTGCATAAAATCGACAGGAAACCTACAATTGTGAATTAACAATTGCATAAAATCGACAGGAAACCTACAATTGCGAATTCACAATTGTATAAAATCGACAGGAAACCTACAATTGTGAATTCACAATTGCATAAAATCGACAGGAAACCTACAATTGTGAATTCACAATTGCATAAAATCGACAGGAAACCTACAATTGTGAATTCACAATTGTATAAAATCAACAGGAAACCTACAATTGTGAATTCACAATTGCATAAAATCGACAGGAAACCTACAATTGTGAATTCACAATTGCATAAAATCAACAGGAAACCTACAATTGTGAATTCACAATTGCATAAAACCAACAGGAAACCTACAATTGTGAATTCACAATTGTATAAAACCAACAGGAAAAGTGAAAATCTCTATGGAGATTTGTATTTTTCCAACAGGAAACCAGAAAATCTCTATTGAGATTTGTATTTTTCCAACAGGAAACCAGAAAATCTCTATGGAGATTTGTATTTTTCCAACAGGAAACATGAAAATCTCTATGGAGATTTGTATTTTTCCAATTGGAAACATGGTTTTGGATACATCCAACAGCAAGAAAACAACAGAAACATCCCCCCCGTCGGCGGGTACTAAGGACTTTAAGTCCTTATTGCGCGCGCTATCTACAAACTATCGCGTAAAAAAGCGTCTTCCAACCCTCGTTAGGGGAGAACTTCATCGTTCACTGCTTATTTTTGTTGCCTGTAGAATGCGGTCTGCCATGCTGATTCCGTCGCGGATATTTCCGGCGAGGATTAAGCCCGGATAGCGGTTTTGCAGTCGTGTGATGGTGGAGAAGCGTTCTCCGGAGCTTTGTTCGTATTGGGGAATAGCGTATGGATGGCGGAAGATGCGGATAAGGTCAGGATGGATATCTTTCGGGAATTTAAGCATGGTATGAAATTCTTCTACTGTCAGTTCATGCAGTTCGTCGTCCGACAGTCGGGTGAGATGACTGCCCTTCATTCCTCCGATAAAGAACGAAAAAAGAGCGCCGTTTTCGGGGGCGCGTTTGCGGTAGCAGGCAGAGGGAAACAAAATACCCAACACTTTTCTCTTTTCGCAGGAAGGAACCAAGCCCCCGAAGGCGTTGAAACGTCTTCCATGCGTGTCGTTTATTCCGACGGCAATTTGCACTATGGGCGCATAACGGAGATTTGCGATTTTTGATATTTCCTCCCTGTCGATAAACGGAAGCAGTTGAGGCAAAGCGTAAGCTCCGGCGGTTGTAATCACCTTTGAAGCCTTCACTGCGTGTTCGCCGGAGGGCGTCGAATAAGTTACCTGCCAATGGTTTTCGACCGGTTGGATTTTTACCGAAGTCGCCGACAGAACGATGTTCTCTTTGCCTGCGGCTTTTGTCAAAGCCGAAATGAGATTACCGAATCCTCCGACTGCCGAAAATATTTTTTTAGTAGCCAGACGGTCGCGTTCCGTTTTTGGCTGTCGGGCTTTAATGATGCTTCCCCTGATGAAACTTCCGTAGTTTTGTTCGAGATTATACAGTTTCGGAAGCGCATAACGCGTCACCAGACTCATCGGGTCGCCGGCATAGATGCCGCCAAGGAAGGGATCGACGGCGTAGTTCAAAAACGATTTTCCCAAACGTCGTTTTGCCATTTCGCCCACCGATTCGTCGGGATTCTGTCCTTTGCCGCGGAAAGGTTCGCCGAGCAGACGGAGTTTGTCGGAAAAAGCAAACAGGGGAGTTGTTATGCCGCCAATCAATCCCGAAGGCAAGTCCCAAAAGCGGTCGCCTTTCCAGATAAGTCGGCGATTGGCGTTTTCGTCGGCAATCTCCAGTTCGCAATCAGGCGACAGGGCGGAAAATAATTCCGCTACTTCGGGACAGGATACAGTTCCCGTATTTGGACCGCTCTCGAAAATGAATCCGTTCTCACGAAACGTCCGTATCTGCCCGCCTACCCAATCGTTTTTCTCTAAAATCAATACTCTTTTCCCTTTTTCCATCAGGCGAAAAGCCAGGGTCAATCCTGTTACCCCGGCGCCTATAATCACCACATCTGCCATCACGTATTTTAATTATGAATTATGAATTATGAATTATGAATTATCTTTTTCTACGAATTATCTTTTTAATCACTGATTTTTTTTATCCACGAATTACACGAATCACACGAATTTTTATCCTGCGGATTTCTACGAATTCCACGAATTTAAATCCTGCGGATTTCTACGAATTTCACGAATTTTTTATCCACGATTTTTTTTATCCACGAATTTTTTATCCACGAATTACACGAATCACACGAATTTTTATCCTGCGGATTTTTACGAATTACACGAATTTAAATCCTGCGGATTTCTACGAATTACACGAATTTTTTCTCCGTCAGCGCCTCCGCTGCCCCGTCTGTTCCCCCCTTTGGGGGGGGTAGGGGGGGCTATTCGTAATTTAGGGAACTCCTAAAAACTTGATTTTTCAAGGCAGACAAGATTTTTAAACCGGAGTTTACATATAGTAAATGAGGATTTAAAAATTGAAGTCGAACGCCGAAAAAGCAGTTTTTAGGAGTTCCCTTTACAATCACAGTTCTCCTCTTTGTTTCAGTAATTCTACTCCTATATCTTTGAGTTTAAATTTTTGGATTTTGCCGCTGCCGGTCAGGGGGAACTGTTCGATGAAGAATATGTGTTTCGGGATTTTGTATCGGGCAATTTGACCGCGACAGAAATCCCGTATTTCTACTTCCGTAAGTGTTTCTCCCTCTTTCAGGATTACGAATGCGCCGGGGACTTCGCCGTATTTTTTGTCGGGAATGGCGGCTACCTGAACGTCTTTTATTTGAGGTATCTTGTAGAGATATTCTTCAATTTCGCGCGGGTAGATATTTTCTCCGCCGCGTATTATTATGTCCTTGATTCGTCCTGTGATACGATAGTATCCGTTTTCGTCCTTTATTCCCAAATCGCCCGAATGGAGCCATCCGTTTTTATCTATAACGATGGATGTTGCCTGCGGATTTTTGTAATATCCCTTCATCACCAAATAGCCTCTGCAACACATTTCGCCCTGTTCGCCTACGGCGCATTCTTCGCCTGTTTCGGGATTCAGCACTTTGACTTCCGTTTCGGGATAATCCTTGCCGACGGTGGTGCATCGGGCTTCAAACGGGTCTTCTATCACCGAATGGGTCATCCCCGGGGACGATTCGGTTAGACCATATACGCTGGTTATGTATGTGATATGCAATTTATCCGTGACCCTTCTCATCAGTTCTATGGGGCAGAGCGAGCCTGCCATGATTCCCGTGCGCAGCGAGGATACGTCAAACAAATCGAACATCGGGTGTTCAAGTTCGGCTATAAACATTGTGGGGACGCCGTACAGCACCGTGCATCTTTCCTTTGAAACGGAGGCAAGCACAACAAGCGGGTCGAAGCGTTCGACCATCACTTGCGTTGAGCCGTGGGTGAGGCAGCTCATTGTGGCAAGCACGATGCCGAAACAGTGAAACAAGGGGACGCAACAGCACAGTTTGTCGTCGGAGGTGTATTTCATGCCTTCGCCCGTGAACAGCCCGTTGTTCACAATGTTATGATGAGTCAGCATCACCCCTTTGGGGAATCCCGTAGTGCCGGAGGTATATTGCATGTTCACCACTTCGTGACAATTGTTGCGTATCGCTTTCAGTTTTTCCTTGCCGGTATTTTTCCCCAGCAGCAGCAATTCCGCTGTGTTGTACATCCCGCGGAACTTTTCCTGCCCGATGTAAACAACATTTTTCACCGTTGGAAACTTCTTGCTGTTGAGTTCTCCTCTCGGATTTTCCCTCAATTCGGGCAGCAGGGTATAGACCATGTCGATGAAACTGCCGTCGAAAACGCCTTCGGTGATGCAAAGCGTATGAATATCGGCGTCATGCAGCAGATATTCCGCCTCATGCAGCTTATAATTGGTATTGACTGTGACCAATACCGCTCCGATTTTTGCCGAAGCATAGAAGATTGTGAGCCAGTCCGGCACATTTGTAGCCCAGATGCCTATGTGGTCGCCTTTCCGGACGCCGATCGACAAAAAGCCGTTTGCCATGTCATCAACTCTTTTATTAAACTCCAACCATGTCAATCTAAAATCACGGTCCGAATATACAAGATATTCTTTGTCCGGCGTTGTTTCCGCCCAATATTCCAGAAACTCGCCAACTGTTTTTTCTGTCAAATTCATACTTTTATGTATATTTTTTTAAAAAATTGTCGGCAAATATACAATATAATTTCAGGTTTCGGACGATTTCACAGGAATTATGAAATGATTTTTACGGCTGTAATCCCGTTTGCCGGATTTTTTTTATGCCTGTATGGATTGAATACCTTATGTTTGGAAATATAACGGTTATCTCAAATCTTTTTACCGCTAAATTCAACAATTGAGCCGTCGGTATGCGAAAATTTCGGAATCTTTGGCGTTTCGGAAGCCGAAATTGATTACTTTTGCGGCGTAATTTTAAAGATTTTTATTTAACATGATTAAAATATTAGGAATAGAATCATCCTGCGACGACACTTCGGCGGCTGTGACATGCGGCAGGACTTTGTTGTCGAATGTCATAGCAAGTCAAAAGGTGCACGAAAAATACGGGGGCGTTATTCCCGAACTTGCCTCAAGAGTTCATCAGCAAAACATTATACCTGTTGTTGACGCCGCCCTGCGGGAATCCGGCGTCGAGAAATCGGATCTGGATGCAATTGCCTATACCAGAGGTCCCGGATTGATGGGTTCGTTGCTGGTGGGAGTTTCGTTTGCAAAGGGTTTGGCGGCATCTACGGGGATTCCGCTGATTGAGGTGAATCATTTGCAGGGGCATGTTCTTTCTCATTTTTTGGAAGATGTCAACACGCCGGCAAGCTCTCCCGCTTTGCCTTTCCTCTGTTTGCTGGTATCGGGCGGACATACTCAGATTATCGTTGTGAAGGATTATCTGGATTTTGAAATCATTGGGGAAACCATTGACGACGCTGCCGGAGAGGCTTTCGACAAATGCGCAAAAGTCATGGGATTACCCTATCCCGGAGGTCCCGTAATCGATTCTTTGGCAAAAGCGGGAAATCCCCGTGCATTCGTTTTTGCCAAACCCAGAGCGCCGGAGCTGAATTACAGTTTCAGCGGACTGAAAACTTCGTTTTTATACTTTTTGCAGAAACAAATCGCCGATAATCCTTCATTTATCGCCGAAAATAAAGCCGACTTGTGCGCTTCTCTTCAGGAAACCATCATTTCCATACTTATGTCCCAGCTGATTAAAGCCGCCAAAATAACCGGAATCACAGACGTTGCCATTGCCGGCGGCGTTTCGGCAAATTCGGGACTTGGCGAACGTTTGCGAAACGAAGGGCGCAAATACGGCTGGAACGTCTTTATCCCGCAACGCAAATTCACCACCGACAACGCCGCAATGATTGCAATAACAGGATATTTTAAATATCAACAGTCCCTGTTTTCTGCTTTGGACGCCGTGCCGCTGGCAAGAATGTAGGGCTTGAAAGGGGTTTAAGGTTTTTAAGGACTTTAAGGTCTTTAAAGACTTTAAAGTCTTTAAGGACTGACTCCTTCCTGCACTGCGATGTAAACGGTGTAGGTTTTTCTTACTTTCCGGTTACCGGAGATGACCGTATATTGCCGGGGATGTTCCAAGTCGGAAAAATCTGTAATTCCCGTAATCTTGGGTTCCAGTTTGGCGTCCGTCACCAAAGAGAACTGGGGATAGAGGTTCTTCAGGTCGGTACCCCATTTTATGTCCGCATGAATCGTGCATAAAACGGTATCGATAACCGCTCTTTCTACGAGAACGGTTACGAAATCGACTCCTATGAGTTCGAAATCACTCACGTAACATTCGGCTCTGTCGGTTATTAACAAACCGTCTTCGTCCACAGGATAGTCATCAAACAAGCAAGCTGTCAGACCGATGGAAGCGAACAGGAGCATAATCCATTTTTTAGAATATATTTTCATTGTCATTATTATTTATTTATTATTATTATAAGAAAGGTTTATTTTGTGTCAGGTTTGAATTTCTGTCCCTTTCGGCGGGCGGAATCCTGAAAATGTAGCAACGTTCGTAAGCCCTTTCGTCCAGATAGTCGAACCACTTGCTGACTTCGCCGAGGCCGGCCGCCACCACGCTTCCCCAAGTATTGTAAAGGGTTATACCTCCGGCGGTGAATGGCGGGACAAACGTTTTTTCGATGGCTCTCCAACGGCGAATATCAAAGCTGCGTTGGCCTTCGCCGACCAGTTCCACGATTCGTTCCTGTTCGATGGCTGCGAAAAATGCTTCGGGAGTTGCCGTTTTATCGGCAGTCAGGGCCGGGAGGTTTCCGCGATGCCGCACCCGGTTCACCATTTCGACGGCATAGTCTTTTTGTTCCGCCAGATTTGCCGCGTTGACCGCTTCGGCGTACATCAGGTAAACATCGGCCAAGCGGATAACCGGCCAGTTGAAATCGCCCTGAGAACGGGCTTGTCCGTTGGAATAGTTCCGGACAAATTTACGGAATACATAACCGCTGTTGCTTCCATCCGTGTCGTAGGTTGTGTAATTGACGCCGCCAATCGTGACGGGTATTCCCCAGCTGTTGTAAATATAAGGGACATAACCGGTTTCTTCCTGCGCCGTGATGCCCATGCACATTTCATAATCCCATAAGATGGTCGATTTCATGCGGTAATCCCTGTTGGCGTAGCTTTCGGGATTGACTGCCGAATTGGGTTTTTCCCTGTTTGTACCATTGGGGGGAAGCCCCACCAAAGGGTCGCAGAAATCGCCGGTCGTAATGGACTGGTATCTGTCGGCGATTGCAAAACGCGGCGATACCCAGCATTGGGAATATTCGACCGAGCGTCCGGCAAAGTCGCGCATCAATTCGTCGCTTTGCGCGGTGCCGACTCCGCCGAAATTGAACGACAGGACAAATTCGGAGTCGCCGTTTGCCGTAGGCAAAAAGAGGTAGTAGTAGTTGGGGAGTTTTTCGGCTTTGCCGAGTTCGTCACATTCGCCCGGTTCGCCGCCCCGGAAGAGGTTTAAACCGTAGTCGTCGATTACGTGCCTGAAGTCGGAAGCTGCTGCCCGGTAGGCTGCAAGCGCTTTTTCTTTATCGGGAGTGAAGCCGTCCAGTTCCGGCCATCCGAAATTGTTCCAGCAAGCCCAGTAGAGTTGGATTTTCCCGCGCAAGGCCAATGCTGCGGGTTTGGACATCCGTCCGCTGACGGTGGCTTTGACCGGTAGTTTATCGAAGGCATACGTTAAATCTTCAATCAACTTCGGCACGATTTCCGCGATGGGCGTGCGTTTGATATAGGCTACTTCTTCGTCGGCATAGATGCGTTGATCGATATAGGGAACGTCTCCCCACATCGAAATCAATCTGAAATAGACTAAGCTTCGCAACAATTTGGCTTCTCCGATAATGCTTTCCAATTGCGACCGGATATCCGGGGCGCTTTCTTTTTCCAGCATTTTTTCCACTCCGTCAATCACATAATTGGCCCGGTTGATTCCTCCGAAACACGATTCGTACATTTTGTCGAAACTTGAGCTGCCATTGGTCGGGTACAAACTGTAGAAGCCCCGGTAGGCCAATCCGCCTTGTAAAGTCGCACTGTTGGCAGTGAGCGTGTTTCCTCTCACCCTCAAAAATTCGCCCAATCCGTCGAAATAGTAATCCCTGTTGAAAAGGTAACGAATGTCTCCGGCAGTGCCGTTCAAAGCATATTCGGCATCGGCGGTCGTAGTCCAGAAATAGTAGTCCGACAACTTGTTATGATCGGGCTGATTCAATAAATCGTCCATACACGAATTGAAGAGCGCCGGTATGCCTATAAGAAAGAAACTTATTTTTTTAATTAACTGTTTCATGAATTATAAATTATAAATTATGAATTATGAGTTATGAAATCTTGTTTACTTGTTTACTTGTTTACTTGTTTACTTGTTTACTCGTTTACTTAAAAACCAATATTGACGCCGATGGAGACCGATTTGGTAAGCGGATACATATCGCCCTTATCCGGTTTTTCGGGGTCGAGGCCTCGGAATTTGGTAAGGGTAAACAGGTTTTCCGTACTGGCATAGATACGGAAGTTGTCGATGCCAGCCTTTTTTGTCCATCGGGCGGGTAATGTATAACCGAGCATCAGGTTTTTCATTCTCAGATAGCTCATGTCGTCCAGCCAATATTCGGTTTCCGTTTGGTTGGTAGTAATTCCGCCCAAGCGCGGCCAAGAGCCGTCGCGGTTATCCCACGACCAAGGTTCCGTGATGTGGTCCCAAGTGGAGGCATAGCGTGAGGCGGGTATATTCAGTGTTTTGAAACTGTTCAGCCAGTAATCTTTACGGCCGTAAGCTCCCTGAAACAACATCGAGAGGTCGAATCCTTTCCATGCGCCTTGCAGACCGAGGGCAAAGGTTGTTGTCGGGCGGTCGCGGTTGAAGCCTTGTACGACTACCTTGTCGTTGCCATCTACTCGCCCGTCGCCGTTTATATCCAATCGCGCTATATCGCCGGGCGCCACGCCTTGCAGGAAGAAGGCGTCCATGGTTTCGGGATAGCTTTGGATGATTTTTCCGTTGTCCAGATAGGTATAGACATAGTCGTAGGGCATATCAATGAATATTCTTTTGCTTCCGTATTCATATCCCCGCGCCAAAAACTCGCTCCATTTTTCGACCCGTGATTGATTGTAGGAAATATTGAAATTGGCCGAATAGTTGAAATCCCGTATTTTATCCCTCCAAGTAAAATTCCCTTCCAATCCCCGGTTGCGCATGGACCCGATGTTTGCTTTGGGCGCTTCGTAGGCGCCGGTCAAGTGTATGGAAAGTTTGGAATCCTGCATCATATCCGTTGTCAGGCGATCGTAATAATCCAGTTCGGTAGAGAATTTGCCGTTGAAGAATACGAAATCCAGCCCGGTATTCAATACTGTGGTTACTTCCCATGTTAAATCCTGATTAAGCATTTTCTTGTAAACAAATCCTTTGGCGATCTCTCCGTCGAGCATATAATTGCTTTGTTCGAGGATTTCCTGTTGTTGTGAACGCCCAATTGATTTATTGTTGCCTAAAGAGCCGTATGAAAAGCGGAATTTACCGCTCGAAAACCACTGTTCGGTGTATTGTTTGATGAATTGTTCTTCGCTGAATCGCCAAGCTACGGCCGCCGAGGGGAAGAATCCGTATTGATGTCCCGGTTGGAACTTGGAAGAGCCGTCGATCCGGAAATTCAGTTCGAGCAGGTATTTGTTGTAGGCGGCATAATTGAGCCGTCCGGTATAGGAGCGCAAGCCTTCGGCGGAAGAATTTCCTCCGTTGGTATTGTTGCTTGTCAAAGCGGCTTCGATTTCACTCAAAGAGGGATGTATTCGTTCCTGTCGTCCGGCGCTCAGTTTGCGATCGAACCAATATTCTTCGCTGTAAACAAAGAGGGCTCCCAGATCGTGTTCTTCGGCAATCTTCGTGTTGTAATTCAAGCGGGTATTCAGCAGGGTTTTGTATCCCGTATCGGAAGCGTTTGAGATGCCTTCCTTTTCATTGAAGTACCATCTTCCGTAGGTTTCCGTCTGGAAATTGTAGTGTCGGGCGGGGATGTTGGCCACCTTTTCAAATTGATTGTAGTAGCGCAATCCGTAATCGATTTGGGCGACCAAGCCTTTTACGGGCGACCAGTTGAGATAGAGCGACCCGTTCAGTTCCTGCCGGTCTTTTTTACGTTTGCTGTTTTCCAAAAATATCAGCGGATTGTAGGCGGTGTCGTCTTCGTTGACCGCCATTACTCCTCCATAGACATCCAATACGGGATCGTAGGGATAAATACCGGCAATCGCGTTTTGCATATCGTTGTTGGAACCGGAAAATCCATTGGTTTGCGCGTAGGTGTAGTTGCTCCAGTTGCCGTCGATTTTCGTTCCGATATTTACGTTATCAAAAACTTTATAATCGAAATTGAGCCGTACATTGTAGCGGTCGTAATCGTTGTTGATTTGCAGTCCTTCCTGTTTCATGTAGCCGATGGAGGCATAGAAATTAGCCTTTTCGGTTCCGCCGGACGCCGCTACATTGTAATTGCGGATGCCGCCGGTTCGCATGAAGACGTCCCACCAATCGGTGTTGGGGTATCGTTTTTCATCGATCATGCCCAATGCCAGCCATTGCTCGATGGTTCCTCTTTTATAGCGCTGGCTGTTTTCGTTCATGTCGGTTACCTGTTGGGAAGTTCGATGCACCTGCAAAGCTCTCGGGTAATTCTCCATATAGCTGTAGGATTTGATGGGCGAATCCCATCCGTAGTTTCCGGAGAAAGTGATTTTTGTTTTGTTTTGTCCTTTCCCCGATTTTGTTTTCACAAGGATTACGCCATTGGCGGCGCGCGATCCATATACCGACGAGGCGGTTGCGTCTTTCAATACGGAGATGCTTTCGATGTCGTCGATACTGATGCGGTTGATATCGACGTCGGGCATGTCGTCCACGACGATCAGCGGGCTGGCGTCGTTGATGGTACCGACGCCGCGGATCATGAGTTCTGCGCTGTTGTTTCCGGCCATACCCGATCGTTGAGTAACGTTCAACCCCGGCATCAGGCCTTGCAGCGCGCTGGATACGTTGGCTATCGAACGTCCCGCGAGGGCTTCGTCCACATGAACGGAGGCGACGGCGCCGGTCAGATTTATTTTCTTTTGCTGACCGTAACCCACCACGACCACTTGATCCAACAAGGTAACCGATTCATTCAGTACGATGTTGATCACTGTTTCCTTTCCGGCTTTTCTTTCTTTCTTTTCGTAGCCTAAATAGGAAAATACCAGTACGTCGTCCTCTTTTACGTTCTTCAGCGAATAATTCCCGTCGAAGTCGGTAACGGCGCCGTTTGCCGTACTTTTTACGACAATGTTGACTCCAATCAGAGGCTCATTGTTTACATCCGTCACCTTTCCGCTTACCGGGTTTCCTTGTGCCGACAAAGCCGGGCAGATTCCCAAAAGGGCAAGGGCTAAAAGGATGATTCTTTTCTTTCTTTTCTTTAAATTTTTTGTCATATATTATTAATTTACGGTAAAATAAAATCTTTAGGTAATTTGCCGAAATGGTCATAAAAACATTTTGAGAAATAAGAAGGCGTATTGAATCCTACCAGATAACAGACTTCGTTGATTTTGTATTTTCCTGTTGCCAACATTTGTGCGCTTTTATTGAGGCGAATCAGTTTTATGTAATCATTCGGCGTAATTCCGGTAATGCTTTTGATTTTTTTATGGAAGTTGGAACGGCTCATAAAAAACTGTTCGGACAAACTGTCGATGCTAAATTTTTCGTTCGACATGTTTTCAAGGATGCTTGCGTTCAGTTTTTCGATAAATTCCGCATCATTATTGTTTTTCTCCGGTTTTTGTTTGAAATACTGCAAGGGAGATTTGATGAAATTGTTGCGGAGGTTGTTCCTGTTCTCTATAATGCTGCTTATCTGCGCTTTTATTTGTCCGATGGAGAAAGGTTTTTCGAGATACACATCCGCACCTTTTTTCAATCCCTCGATTTTGGTGGGCGTATCTGTTTTTGCGGAGAGCAAAATCAGCGGGATATGCGAATAGGCCGGGTTTGTTTTCACGGCGTCGCACAATTCCAAGCCGTCCATTTCGGGCATCAATATATCGGAGATAATGATGTCGGGATGCTCTTTTTCGATGACTTTCATGGCTGCCAATCCGTTTTCGGCTTCCAGTATCACCTGATTTTCACTCAGGTTTTGAACCAAAAAGGTGCGTAAATCCCGGTTGTCTTCCACGACGAGTATTTTCAAACCGGATTCGGGAACAAATTCGGGAAGTACGCCGGTAGTCTGTTCCTCCGGATTTAACAAATCGTCGGCCAAATCGTCCGCTTCGCCGTTGACAATCGGAATCGTCAAGCAGAAAAGAGCGCCCTCGCCGGGTTGCGATTCGACCGAAATACTGCCGTTGTGCTTCGCGGCCAACGATTGCGATAGCGACAAGCCCAATCCGGAACCGCTTTTTTGTGTATTTTCTTTATCCTTGACCTGAAAAAAAGGTTCGAATATTTTATTCAGGTATTTTTCGTTCAGACCGATACCGTCGTCTTCGACCGATATCATAATCCGATCGTCCTGTGTCTTTACCCGGATGTCTATTTTTTCTTTGGCGTATTTGACGGCATTGGAAACAAAATTGCTGATGATTTTATAAATGGCTTCTCCATCAATAACGGATTCGATGACCTCTTCTTCGGTCGATAAAACCATCCGGATGTTGTTCTGTTTGGCCGTTTTGTAATACTGGTTATAAACATTTTGAACAATCTTCACAACGTCCTGTTGCCGGAAATGGAAATGAAACATGTTTTCTTCCATTTTGCGGAAATCCAACAACTGATTGACCAGCTCCAATAACCGGTTGGCGTTGATTTCCATTATTTCGAGATTGTTTTTTGTCTGCCGGCTTCCGTCTCCGGACGAAAGGATGTTTTCCAACGGAGCGATAATCAGCGAAAGAGGCGTTCGTATTTCGTGTGCGATATTGGTAAAGAAATTGATTTTCGCTTCGTATATTTCTTTTTCCTTTTCAATTTTGTAACGATATATCTTTTTGCGGTTCTTGCTCTCAATTCTCTTTTTATAGCTCAGTATCAAGTAAAAGCAGGCGGCAAAAACCGTAATGATATATAAAACGGTCATGGCGTTGGAAACCCAGAAAGAGGGTTTGATTTTGATGGCGATGTTTGTATCCGCTTCATTCCAAACGCCGTCGTTGTTTGCTCCCTTCACGCGGAACACGTATTCTCCGGCCGGGATATTCATGTAATACGCCTTGTTGTCCGTCACGTAGTTCCAGTTTTCATCAAAACCCTCCAACTTATAGGCGTATTTATTGTGAGCCGGAGAAAGATAACTCAAAGCGACAAAATCGAAGCTGAAAGTCGATTGGTCGTGTTTCAATTCAATGTTTCGCGCATTGCTGACGGATACATCCAACGGGGAATCTTTGTCGCCGAGTTTTATTTCCTTGTTATGAATTTGAAATCCGGTGATAACAATAGGCGGAATCTGTTTGTTCGTTTCGATTTCCTGCGGATTGAAAACAATAAATCCGTTGGCTCCTCCAAAATAAAGCCGGTTGTCGGAAGCTCTCAAGGCACTTTTCAGGTTTATCCGTTGAATGTCGCCGATGTATCCGAACGTTCTGACGGTAGTCAAATCGGCGTCAATCCGTACCAATCCCCTTCCGGTCGTTACCCAGATATTATTTTCATTGTCGTCCAGAATGGAGTAAATAATGTTGGACGGCAACGTGGAGGCATCATTGAAAACCCGTTCAAAACGATTGGTTTTCCGGTTAAACAGCAATAAACCTTCCCCTTCCGTGCCGATCCAAATACGAAACTTCGAGTCTTGAAACACACAATTGATATTATTCGTGGGCAAGGAAGCCGAATCGTTCGGGTTGTAAGTAAAAGAATCCCACGTGTCGTCCGCATTTTTCCGGAACAAACCCTTGGCATGAGCAGCAAACCAGATGGAATGATCGTGATCCTCTTCGATATTTTTAACGGGAACACCCGCCAGTTTTTTGATCGGATTGAACCGTTTGGTGGCCGGATTGAAAATACTGACGCCATCTTCGGCCGTGAATAAAAAATAGCCTTGAGAACTTCTGAAAATAGAAGTAATGGAACTGCGCGCCTGGACATTCAAATCGTAGAAGTTTTCCGAAAGATCGGATATTTTCCCGGTTTTAATATTCAGGACGCTGATGCCTTTTCCATACAAACTGATGTATAAATCATCTTTATCGAAGAGAATGTCCTGCACGTCGTGATAGCCGACATTGTAGAGTGTCGATTCGAACCGGCCGGTTTTCGGATCGAAGAGCGACAATCCGTTGTTGTAACTTCCAAGCCATATCTTACCGTTGTTGTCTTCGACAATACTGCTGATGATGTCTTTCTTGGGAGAATTTTCCGGCGTGTTGTAAAAGTAGGCAAACTTATTAATGACCGGGGAAAAATAATTCACGCCTCCGAAATACGTGCCGATCCAGAACGAGCCTTCCCTGTCTTTCGTAATGGCAAAGATGGAATTATCGGTCATGTTATCGTAGTTATTATTCAGGAAATCAACCTTTTCCGATATCCGGTTGAAGATAACCAATCCCTTGTCGGAACCCATAATGATTTCGACATCGGAATAAGCGATGATTGACTTGATATTGAACGCCTGTTGATTCAGGTAATTGTTGATTTTACCGGTACGGTAATTGTAGCGGTAAAGCCCGCCGGATGAAGTCCCGATCCATAGATTATTGTCGCTGTCGCAATAAAGGCTGTAAATAGTCGGATCCTTGATAGATAAAACGGCCGAATCATTATCCATTTTGGTGAAAATCTCCTTTTTCGGATTGAATTGCGCCAAGCCTTTTCCGGACGACCCCAACCAGAAATTCCCGGTGTGATCCTGAACAATTGTCCATACATAATTAAAAGGAATGCTGTTCGGGTTATTATCGTTCACGTAATGCTTTTTTACCGACAAGTCCGGATTCAAAATATACAAACCTTGCCCATGACAGGCCAGCCATATATTGCCGTCGCAGTCTTCATAAATCAGATTGATACTGGTATCATCCGGCTCTTTTTGATTCAGGCGAATCGAATGAAACTTTTCAGCTTGCGTATCAAAATGATACAATCCGTTTTTTGTACCGATCAACATTCTTCCTTGAGAATCCTCTTTTATACAATGAATAAAATTACTTCCGATGGAAAATTCGTTATTTTGTTCTCTCTTGAATATTTTGAATGATTTCCCGTCGAAGCGGTTAAGACCATCTACCGTGCCAAACCACATAAATCCGCGACTATCCTGCATAACAGCCCAAACGCTATTGTGCGAAAGTCCATCTTCAATCTGATAACTCCTAAA
>JAISRS010000404.1 GCA_031273485.1 Prevotellaceae bacterium | reverse complement strand
GGCGCCACGCTTGTCCCGATGTTCATCACGCTTTTCGGATTGTGGTTTGTGCGGGTGCCGGTAGCCTGGCTCCTTTCCAAAACAGCCCTGGCGGAAACCGGCATCTGGTGGTCGATTGTCGTGGGGTGGGTCATAGGATTGGCGGGCGCATACCTTTATTACCGGTCGGGAAAATGGATGAAGAAAGGTGTGATACATCACCGCCACGTTCCCGAACAGGACGTCGAAAACCCAGACGTATCTAAGGATTTTGCGGCAAGGATTTAGTTTTTTCGTTACACTTAAACGTAAAGACGCGGAGACGCAGAGAAAATACAGAAAAAAACGCGGTGTCTTCGCGTTTCCGCATTAAAAAATCCGGTTACACAATTTAAACGCAGAGACGCGGAGGCGCAGAGAAAATACAGAAAAAAAACGCGGTGTCTTCGCGTTTCCGCACTTAAAAAATCCGTGTAATCTCTGATTGAAATCTGTGAAATCTGTGGATGAGATCTGTAGGTAAAACCTGTGGATGAGATCTGTGGATGTAATTTATGGTGCAAATTATGTAGAAAAGTAAAATATTTTTTGCTCAGGTCGAGAATATTTCATACTTTCGCAAAACGTTTTGACTGTACCAGTCAAAAAAGGCAAACGGTCAACGGTCAACGATAAAACGGTCAACGGTTAACGGATTTTGAGCAGCCCTCAATTTCCGTTCTTTTTTTACGGTTTTCCGCCATTTTTGCGTGTTTTTTTCAACATTCATTCCCATATTCATCCCCTTTCATCCCCCGTTTTTATTGGGTAATCTATTCGATTAGAGCCGTTTTTTTATTTTTGCTATAGTTTTTTGTCTAAAAATTCATCCCCCAATTCGTTCCCTCGTCTGATATTTTTTTGTTAATCCGTTCACCGTTGGCCGGTTACCGAACTCCGTTTTGACTGGTACAGTTAAAACGCAAAATGTTAAGAAAACAATATTTTATTGTGAATAAATAATTAATTAATTCATCAATTTTAAATTAAAAAATCATGGCAGAGTCACAAAACAATGTGCTAACCTTCGGGTTAAGCGGAAAAATCGGCGATTTATTGATATTTCGTCAAAAAGATGGTAAAACCATCGTAGCGAAGGTGGCAGAACCATCTAAAAAAGCGTCGGAAAAACAAAAAGAGACGCGCAAACGTTTTCAGCAGGCAACCCTTTATGCGAAAATCGCCACGGCTATGCCGGAAACAAAAGACCTCTATGCCGAAGGTGCAAAAAAAAGAAGAGGAACAACAGCCTATAATATCGCTGTTGCCGATTTCTTTAATGCGCCCGACATCGAGATGGTGGATGTATCGGCCTACACGGGCGCAGAAGGCGACACGATACGTGTGATTGCCTCCGACGACTTTGCCGTAAAATCGGTGCATGTGCAAATCAACAATGCCGACGGTTCGTTGGTAGAGGAAGGCGAAGCGGTACACAGCGTCGGCAACCTGTGGATATATACGGCAACGCAAAGAAACGAAAGTTTGGACGGCGACAAAATTGTAATCACCGCTTCCGACCTGCCCGGAAACACCACAACCGAAGAACGGAGCTTATAGAAAAAGAGCATATACCGAGCTTATACCTAAGATATAGCTATGATATAGCTATGATATACCATTGAAAATTGAAAATGAGCCTGCGGAAAACAATGAAAAACATAAGGGGCCGTCTCAAAAGGTCGGCGGGCGCGTCGTGGCGAGTTGCGAGGTACGAAGCAGGCAGCCCGAAGCCATCCATCTATTATCAATTCTTTGTGGATGGCTTTCTGCTTCGTGCCTCGCCGTTCGCAATGGCAAATGGGCTGCTTTTGAGAAAGTCTCCATTTCAACGTGTGTATATCGCAGGCTATTCATCCATTGTGAACGACCTCCCGTCAGGGATGGGTTACCCGGTAGAAACAAACGATAAGAACCAACGTTACATGCCGTCAGGGAGGCAGCCCGTTCACTCGTCTACCTGTTCACTGATTAAGATAAAAAAAATTTTTGTTTTAACCGTTGTGTTGCTGCTTACAACGACAACGGGTTTTGCACAGGAGAAAACCTCCCGGCAGAAAACAGACGTCGAAAAAGCCGGATTAAAAGGGGAAGTCAAAAGTGTAAAAACTGTTACATATCAAGCCATAGAGAAGTCCGGGAAAATCACAAAAGGAGAAATAGATTCTTTGCATACTATTGAAGAATATCTGTATGATTCCAACGGAAATCTGATTGCACAGAACAGCTATGAATCCGGCGACCATTTGAAAGAGATACATACTTACAAATATGATTCTATCGGAAATCGGATTGAAACAGACAGGTATTATTCCAATGGCATGTTGGCTTCTAAAATCATTCACCAATATGACTCCACCGGAAATCCGATAGAAGATATTTATTATCGACCCGACGGCAGTTTATCTGCTACATCCATATTTAAATATGACACCGATGGAGATCTGATTGAAGAGAATTTTTATGACCCCGACGGCAGTTTATCTTCTACAGCCATATTTTCGGAATTTGCTCGCAAAGATAAATATGATAACTGCGGAAATCCGATTGAAACGATTTTTTATCAACCCGACCGCATTCTATTTAAAGATACGTACAAATACAAATACGATTCCAAAGGCAACTGGACAGAACGGATAAGTTACTACAAAAAACCAAATTCTGTCAGAAAAGGAAAGGCATACAGTATCACCGAAAGAACAATAACGTATTATGAAGAATGGAAGAAATAAATAATATGAACAACATGAACAGTAAAAAAATCCTCTACCTCGACATGGACAACGTCTTAGTCGATTTTGCTTCGGGCATCCTGAGCGACAAAACAAAACGAGCCTACGAAGGCAATCTGGACGACGTTCCGGGCATAAATAATACTGTAAATAAAAATAATTTGAAATGACAAATAATCTCATCATCAACCTGCATGGTTTTAATTCTGCCCCCGGAGGGAAGGCGGAATTTCTGAGAGAACATTTTGGGGACAGCGTTGTTGCTCCACAACTGCCCATTGAAACCAAAGATGCATTATCAATTACTCATGCCGTGATTGACCGGCATCAAGGTGCGAATATTCATATAGTCGGAACCTCGTTAGGCGGATTTTATGCCTTATATGTCAGTCTTTCACGAAAAGAGTCGAATATTTTTTACCATTTGATTAATACTCCTCTTACGCCTCATCTTGATTTGGCGCAATACGAAGGACAAACGCTTACCAATTTCAAAACAGGAGAACCGTCTTTTGTTAGCCTGTCATTTATTCGTTCATTGGAAGCCATGAGCAGCGAAATTCGGGGCGTAATGGACAAAATTGCGCCTGAAAAGTATCCCTTTATTTCAAGTGGACAAAATTGCGCTTGAATTTTTCAACTTTGATTTCATACTGATTTTAAATTTTTACCTTTGCCCTGTCAAATGGAAACGGAAGCAAGCTCTGCTGGGGAGCAAC
>JAISRS010000493.1 GCA_031273485.1 Prevotellaceae bacterium | reverse complement strand
GCATATAACGAGATCAACTCCTTCAATTCCTTTTTCATACATATTTTTCACGGCATTGTTGCCGCCTCCGCCTATTCCAATAACTTTGATTATGGAATGATAGCTTTGTCCCCAGTCTATTGGCAGATTTTGATTACTAATTTCGTTATCCATTGCTTTATTATTTAATTAATTTTCAATTTTTTTATCGGATTAATATATATTTTTTTCAATCAAACTGTAAAGTGACCGAACTGTTTCATGTTTCTTTCGGAATGATAAAGTCCTTAACTATTTTGGAAAAGCGTCGCATGAATCCGTTGCCGGAAGCGGTATCCGCGGGGTCGTCCATGCTGCTTTGTTGCAGAGCGTCATCAAATCCGCACATCATCAAGCCCACAGCTGTAGAATATTCCGGTTTAAGGATATTACTCGGCGAATCCGGCGAGATGTTTTCGGGTATTCCGATTTTCACGTACATCCCGGTTTTTGCATACACAAAGTCCTTAATATGTTTTGTATGGGCAACGCCTCCGGTAAGCACTATGCCTGCGCTTAGAGGTCCGCAGTTAGCGTCGTGTACAACTTTCAATATCATGTCAAAGATTTCATTCAGACGTGCTTCTATGATGCAGGCAACGCCTTTGACCGATATAAGTCTTGGTTCACGTCCGCTGATGCCGGGCAGTTCGATAACAGAGTCGTCGGATACTTTTGAGGAGAGGCAGGAGCCAAATTCCACCTTAATCTGTTCTGCTTCATTCATTAGAATCCCGTATCCTTTTTTAATATCTTCGGTAATAATATTTCCGCCGAACGGTATCACGGCAGTATATTTCACTATTCCGCCCTTATATATAAGTATATCGGTAGTGCCTCCTCCGATGTCCACCATCACCACGCCGACTTCCTGTTCGTCGGCAGTAAGTACGGCTCGTGCCGACGCTATGGGTTCAAGCACCAACTGTTTCAACGACAAGCCCATTCTTGTTATGCAAGTATCCGTATGAGTCATGGAAGCGGCATTACCTACGACGATATGAAAATCTCCCGCCAGTTTATGTCCGAAGCGTCCCACCGGGTCGATTATATTGTTCATCCCGTCAATGCTATAGGTTTGAGGGATGGCATGCAATATTTTTTCGCCCGGATCCAAACTGATTTTATAAGCGTCCAATTCAAGCTGTTTTATTTCTTCTTCCGTTATTTCCTTGTCGTATTTGTTACGGGAAACTTCTGTTCTGTTTGCGATACATTTTACATGCTGTCCTGCAATACCTACATATACTTCTTTGATTTCGGGTATTTTTACCTTTGCTCTAATGTTTTCCAATATGGGAGTTACTGTGTTTACCACACTGCGTATGTTTTCCACCGCGCCACGTTGGATACCTAACGATTTTGCTTCGTTATAAGCCAAAACTTTGTAAAATTTATCGTTATTGACTTTCTCACCGATAAGGCAAACTATTTTGGTGGTGCCTAAATCAATAATAGTTACATATTTTCCCATAATCTACCGAGTTATTTGTTTTTAATCGTATATCATCACTCAAACATTCCGATTTGCATTAATTTAGATTTTCCTCTTCTATTGTTTCTCTGAAAAATCCTTTCAAAACATCAATTACGGGAATCAAAATTTGAGTCCTTTGTTTTTTATTTGGCTCCTGTTCAACTTCTTTTCTTGTGTTGAGTAAATTTATTTCTTCCTTTTTCCCGTCCAGATAGTCGAATCCGCACATCAAAAGCCCCGCTGCTGTGGAGTATTTCGGATGTACCATCTCTTTAGGGGAATTGTTTGAAAGATATTGCGGTTTTCCGATTCTCACGCTCATTCCCATTTTCAGATTCACAAATTCCGTAAGACCTGTGAGTAGGGCGCCTCCACCGGTGAATACAATTCCCGCGTTTAATTTTTCTTTACAATGATTTATTTCATTGTTCACAAAGCTCATGATTTCGGTTATCCGCGCTTCAATAATACAGGCTAACTTCTTGCAGGATATTTCTATAGCAGGACGTTCTCCGATTCCCGGAATGGTTATATATTTATTGTCTGCCACTTCCGATGCTATACAAACGCCGTATTGTATTTTAATTTGTTCGGCATGACGCGATAATATATGAAAGCTTTGCTTTATGTCGGAGGTGATAACATTTCCTCCAAGCGGTATGACAGCCGTATGTTTCATTTTTCCATCCTTATATATAATAAGGTCGGTAGTGCCTCCTCCCATATCAATCATTGCAACGCCCAATTCCTTTTCCGCAGGGGAGAGTACAGCTCTTGCCGATGCTATAGGTTCAAGAATCAGGGTATTAAACGGCAGGTTCAATTTATCCATACAAAACCGTGTGAGGTCTGCAGTCAATTTATTGCCCATTATGACATAAAACTGCCCTGCTATTTTTCGACCGAAACGTCCCACCGGGTCAGTGATATTGCGTTCGTCGTCAATAATATACGACCTTGGGATTATATGCAATATTTCATCTCCCGAATGTAAACTCAGATTCCGTGCATTTTTCTCAAGTTGCAGGATTTCGTTTTCTGTTATTTCCTGATATTCATCAAGGGACAGTTCTGTGCGGTTTTCGATGCATTTTATGTGAAGACCCGCAATTCCAACAAAAACTTCGTCGATTTTTGAAATACCCGAAGTTTTTTTAATTTCCTCCAAAACAGGTACTACAGCATTAACAACGCTTTTGACATTTTCCACTTGTCCGTGTTTTATGCCCGACGATACAGTTTCGCCATAAGATATTATCTGATAACGATTACCTGTTTTTTCTCCAACGAGGCCAACTATTTTAGTTGTGCCTAAATCTATTACTATAATCATAGCTCAACATGTTTTATTTTTAATTAATAATAGCTACTATTTGTTTATTAAATCTTAAATCA
>JAISRS010000402.1 GCA_031273485.1 Prevotellaceae bacterium | reverse complement strand
AAGGGAACTCCTAAAAACTGCTTTTTCGGCGTTCAATGTCAATTTTATCAATTTTTAAATCCTCATTTACAATTAGTAAACTCCGGTTTATCTGCCTTGAAAAATCGAGTTTTTAGGAGTTTCCTAAAAATATTTTTTGTCGAAATTCACCAGATAGAGTTGTTTGGATGCGCGGGTTACTGCCGTATAGAACCAGCGTAAATCCTCAAAAGTCAGATTGTCTTCGGCAAAATAGGGACAGTCTAAAAACACACATTCCCATTGTCCGCCCTGCGATTTGTGACAGGTAACCGCATACGCAAATTTAATTTGCAGGGCATTAAAAAAAGGGTCGTCTTTTATTGCCCTAAACCTTTCCTTTTTATTTCCGATATGAGCGTAATCTTCGGCAAGACAGTAGAATAATTCCTTATTGGCTTCAGCGGAAAGCGAGGCGGATTCCATGCTAAGAGTGTCCAAAATCACCTTACTGTCGATTTCTATGTTACCATAATCGGCAAATTCCAAAACCATGTCGGCGAAATGTAAGCCATAGCGTTCGTAATATTTTTTTATTCTGCGAATTGTAGCCATATCGCCGTTAGCGATAAAATCTATTTCGGCTATATCTTTCAACGATTGATAATTATTTTTCACGATCATAACCCTGTCGCCCGAAACAATCTCATCCTCCATGCAAAGCACCCTGTTTCTAATTCCCTCATTATATTTATTTGCTCTTTTATTTGAACGACAGATAATAATTGTTTCGTCGTTTCCATATTTTGAATAGGCATCGGAAAGAGTATCAACCAAATCCACGCCCGAAACAGGGATAATATCCGGAAAACCCTCAGTTGTGAATTTAGGAAACCGGATATCGTTAGTTTCGATTTGTTTTCTTATCTCCGTTGCATTGAACAATATACCGGATTCATTGGTTTGCCTCACAACCTCTTTCAATTCCACCTCCGTGCAATTTCCATAATGTTTCAGTCTGCCTGTATCCAGCGCCGGACTTAAACTAAAGCCCACAGGAGGGAGCTGCGCGCTGTCGCCGACAATGATTACCTTACATCTTGTTCCGCTTTTGATATAAGACATCATATCGTCCAGCAAATCTCCCGACCCGAATATTGACTGCTCATACAAACTGCCGGAAATCATTGATGCTTCATCAACAATAAATATAGTGTCCTTATACATGTTAGGCGCAATGGCAAAGGTTGTGGATTCGTCGATAGATTTTTGGCGGTATATTTTTTTATGAATGGTAAATGCCTGAATATTTGCATAAGACGACAGGACTTTTGCCGCCCTCCCCGTCGGAGCCATCATCAGAGTGTTGATTCCCGTTTTTTTCAGGCTCTGCACCAAAGCCGCAACCACCGACGTTTTTCCTGTTCCGGCATAACCTTTAAGCAGAAAAATTTCGGAATAAGGGTCAAAAATAAAGTCGGAAACACCTTTAATCAGTCTTTTTTGGTCGGCTGTAGGAATAAATTCTAAACTGCTTTCTATAAGATTTACAATATGTTCGTTGATCATAACTAAAAAAATTTGTAAAAAATGTTATTTAACTAAAAAATTTATTTAAATTTGCGCAAACATAATTCAAATTTTTGAACTGTAAGATATAAAGATAGTAAGTACTTTAAATATAAATCGTAATGAAAAATAAAAATATTTTGCAAATTGTTTTGCAGGTTGTTCTTGGGGTTGTGATAGTGATTTTGTCCTATCTGTTGTATGACAGTTTAATGCAGCCCATTCGTTTTAACTCGGATGTTAAATATCGTAAAGAGTTTGTGATTCAAAGATTAAAAGACATCCGTGATCTCGAAATCGCCTATAAGGATGTCTATGGCAGTTTTACCGGCAGTTTTGATACATTAATTCTATTCTACAAACAGGATAGTCTTAAGATAATCAAGCAAGTCGGTTCGTGGGACGATTCTATTGCTGTCGCCAATAAACAGGTTTATACCGACACATTGAGAATCGCCGTAAAAGATTCGCTTTTCAGACAAGTGAAGGGATTCAATATTGATTCCATCCGTTTTGTACCGTTTGTTGGCGAACAATTTCATTTGGAATCGGTTATGTATCAATCAATTTCCAATGTAGCTATTCCTCTGTTTGAGGCAGCAGTTCATAATGATGTTTTCCTTAAAGGATTAGACAGGCAATCTGTTGTAAATCTCAATGATGAAGACAAAAATATGAACAAATACCCCGGTTTGAAAGTTGGCAGTGTAACTCAACCAAACAATAACACAGGCAATTGGGAATAACGGGACGTAACCGGTAAAATGGGAATAAATGCAATTAAATTGTGATTTTGTTGACAAAAGTTTCAGTTTAACCAAAAACAGAAATTATAGATTATCCATTCAAATATCTTTGAATGGATTTTCTTTTTGTATCTATGATGTTGATCGGCAAAAACATGTTGTGTTTAAAGATTATGGATATTCCACAGATATAAGCGATTATGATTCATGGAGTCAAGAAACGGAGGCAATTACGGAACTTGTTCCCGTTTCCCGGATACCTGCAAAATGTTTGTTTGTTTCACGAAAAAATGTACTGATACCTGCAAATATTTTTGACGAAAAAAATCTCAAAAACTATCTTTCTTTCTCTTTTAATGTTGATAGCCTTGAAGAAATACAGTATAAATACATTCCTGAAATTGAGGGTTATTGCAGCTTTTCAATACCCAGCAACATAATCTCTCCAATCAAAAACCGTTTCACGGACGTTCAATTTTTTAATACGTCATATCAGGTGATTCGGCGAATGAGGAAAACCGATTATGAAACTTATATGGAAATTGTGTTTTGTGAAAACTATATGGATGTCACCATTTTTAAAGAAAAAAAGCTGATATTCAACAATTCGTTCGAAATATTCGACCTGAAAGATGTAATTTATTTTACGTCTGTTGTAATTAACAGATTCGATATTTCCCAAATACCGATATATACTTCGGGAAAAATCTCCAACGCCGAAATAATGGAATTAACAAAATATTTTCCCGAAATTATTCAGCATCAAAACAAAAGGATTACACTGTTATTAGGAATCGAAACATCCTCGAAATTCTATAATTTACTTTCCCTGTACGAATGCGAATAATCAGCGGACAATATCGAGGGCGGTCGTTACCCGTTACCCCAAAAGGATTTAAAGCTCGCCCCACCACGGATTCGGCAAAAGAAAATCTGTTTAATATTCTTGGAAATCTCTTTGATTTTGAAACAATAAATGTATTAGACCTTTTTGCAGGCACAGGCGGAATATCGTATGAATTTGCATCGAGAGGATGCCAATCCGTTGATACTGTGGAAATAGATTTTCTACATTTTAACTATATAAAAAGTACGGTAAAAACATTAGACCTGAAACAGATACATGTTATACGAAACGATTCTTTTCGGTTTTTAAACTTATGCCGCAAAACGTATGATATAATTTTTGCAGACCCGCCGTATGCGAACGATAAAATAACTCTTATACCTCAATTAGTCTTAGATAAACACCTGTTAAACAACGACGGATACCTGATAATTGAACATTCGGCAAATAATGATTTCTCGGAAACCGAGAATTTTATCAACCACAGGCGCTACGGAAGTGTAAATTTTTCTTTCTTCAAAAACACAATTTAATTATACAACCGATCAATCAATAAACTAATTCGTGGTACATAGTAATTTCTCCGGCAAGCGATAATATCATCTGTTCTTTAACTTCTTTGCTGCTAAGTCCGTTTCCGAAAAGAAACATCAATTTAGTAACAGCGGCTTCGGTTGTAATATCGTAACCCGAAAGTACGCCTATATTTTTTAAAGTTTTTCCTGCATGATAGCGTTCCATCTCCACAGAACCGGAGGCGCATTGCGTGACATTTACCGTCACAATTCCTTTCATAACACCCTCTTCTATAATATCTAAAAACCAGTTTTCGCTGGGAGCATTTCCCGCTCCGTAGGTTTCCAAAACAATTCCCTTCAGGTGGGGAATCGTGATTATCGCTTTCAACGTTTCGGTCGAAATTCCGGGAAACAGTTTGATGATAGCCACATTAGTGTCCAATAAATAATGAAACTCAGGCTTACTGCCTTTGAACGGACGACGAATCAATTCGTGTTTATAACGGATATAAGTCCCGGCTTCTGCTATGATTGGAAAATTTAAAGAATTAAAAGCCTTAAAATTAGCGGCATTGATTTTGGTTGTACGATTTCCGCGCATTAACAGGTTTTGAAAAAAAATGCACACTTCCGGAACAAAAGCTTCTCCTTCGGGATTTTTATCTACTGCTATTTCGAGGGCTGTTATCAGATTCTCCTTGCCGTCGGTACGTATCTTGCCTATAGGCAATTGAGAACCGGTAAGGATAACCGGTTTGCTTAAATTTTCCAGCATGAAACTCAGCGCCGAAGCCGAATATGCCATAGTATCCGTGCCTTGAAGTATGACAAAACCATCGTATTTTTCGTAATTGTTTTCAATGATACGTACAATTGTTTTCCATTCATCCGGTCCCATATCCGAGGAATCTATGGGATGCCGGAATTGGATATTGTCAATATTGAATTTGAGACGGTTCAATTCCGGAACATGTCCTTTTAAATAATCAAAATCAAAAGATTTCAAAGCTCCGGTATTCAAATCTTCCGTCATTCCAATAGTTCCACCAGTGTAAATTAACAGGACGGAAGCATTATAATCTAACATAGAGGATTATGAATTATTCCGGAAATTAGGGCTTAAAAACTGCGATATGTCCAAATTTTTAGGGAGAAATATTGATGCGTCGCCCTCATTTATAAGTATATCTCTAACAATGGACGAGCTTACTGCCGAATGTTCGGGACTGATAAGCATGAAGACGGTTTCTATTTGTGGCTCTAATTGTTTGTTAATCTGCCCTATCGAACGCTCAAATTCAAAATCCGAGGATGTACGTAAACCCCGTATCAGGAAATAAATATCCAAAGAACGGCACAAATCTACCGTCAGACCTTTGTAGGGTTTAATTTTTATTTTGGGATTACCTTCAAATACCGATTCAATCATTTTAACTCTTGTTTCGATGTTGAACATGTATTTTTTTTCGCTATTGTGTCCAACGGCAATGGTTATTTCGTCGAACAATTTCAGGGAACGATGCATTAAGGCTTCGTGTCCGATGGTGAAGGGGTCGAAAGACCCTGGAAAAACAGCATTCATACGAATTGTAATTTTAATTTTATTTGGAATTTTGCATAACAACAGTCACGCTGCCTCTTAATACGGTAGGCGTGCCTTCTAAAAATTCTATTTTTGCATAATATACATACACTCCGGGCTTGACATATTGGTTTTTGTATTTACCGTTCCAATAGTGGTATTCTTTTTGCAAAAGGTCTTTGAAGTCTTTTTTCGATGAAAATAAGCGTATTCCCGACCTGTCATAAATTTCTATTTCCAGACTGTAGGCATCGTTGTTTATATCCATCACGGGACCGAACAGACGTCTGTAGTTGGTGCAGCCGGTGTTGCAGTTACAGTTTTTTGTTACGGATATATCCGACAGCGGATCAATTGCTTCCGGCATGGTTATCATTGAGTTTAACGATACGCAGGCTTGTTCCGAGCGTGCATGAGATTTCTCCGTATCTGCCGTCATCACATAGCAGAATCGTTTAGGTCCGAAGCATACGGAATCGTGTGTGGATTCGTCTAAAAAGTACAGCGCATTGCCCGGATACAAGGTTAATTCGGATGGCGATGTACGATGTAAAGTATATTCAGGCGTATATGATTCATTAAAAAAATCCGTCCATATTATTTCCGCATTCAGATTTAATGGGGTGGCATACAATAAGATGTTGCTTACGGTATCGCTTTTCAATATCGGTTGTCCGCAAACAAAAGCAACTATATTATATTTATATACCTGACCTATGGAAGTAGTGCGGTCGGTAAATTTGGCGGGTATTTCCGACGGCGAATAATACCATGCAAGAGGGATTCTGTTATCGGAACGATAGATTGCAAAGGTGTCAATTTCGGTAGTTTTATCTACATTCAGATATAAATTCACCATACCCATTTCACTCACAATGGTGTCGATATTCAATATTTCCGGAAAACGTTTGTTGGTTGTGTGAATCTCAATCCGGTGGGATGTTGCGGTATCTCCGTTAGGCAACAGCGTCTTGACAAACAGGAAATAGTTTGTGCCGGTTAAAAGATTTTCAATTGTTATATCTGTGTTTTTGTCGGTTGTTTCCGACAGTTTTTCTGCCAAAGCGATATTAAATGTGTTGCCGTGATGTCCCCATACTTCATATTTTATGGCATCGTTAAATTGTTTGGCTGCTGAATTTGTCTGGTCAATTTGTCCGTTTTCGTCTATAGAATATCTTCGGTATGTAGTCCAGCGAAGGAGCATAGTGTTTTTACACTGGTTATATTCTCCGGAAAATTGCATAGTGAGATGTAAATCGCTTATAGGAGAAGCGTCCGTATCATTGTTGCTTTTGATTCTGTATGACTGGCGTTGTGTTTCCAAATCGGGTACCGTTTCTCTGTAAACCGTGTCCGGCATTGGAACGGTTGCTGTCG
The DNA here is from genome assembly GCA_031273485.1 of Prevotellaceae bacterium. Lineage (GTDB taxonomy): Bacteria > Bacteroidota > Bacteroidia > Bacteroidales > UBA932 > JAIRLF01. Next base: position 3,959 of record JAISRS010000402.1, on the reverse strand, counting down.
GATTAAAAAAATAATTGTTGGAAGTATATGGTTTACGGGATATTTCGTGCACAAGAATATTTTCGGAGGCGTTCTGTATTCTCCATTTCAATACTACCTCGTTTGTGGTCGGGTCAATGCTTAATGACCGAAATTCCGGTACAGTAAGTTGCTGCCCGTTTAAATTGTTGATACATGAGATAAAACAAATAAATGTAAAAATAAATATATGCTTCTTTATTTGCATGAAATTAATTTAATCAATAATAATTGTATTTTGACAAACCGGTACGCTTTTGGGTAAAATCTTGACACATATCACAAATATCCTCAGCTATTTTTTATGATATTATTCACTTCTTTAACAGGCAAGTCCGTCAATTCGGCAATCTGAACAGCTGAAAAGCCATTTTGAAATAATTTCAAAATGTGTCTTGCCCGTTCTCTTTGCACTCCTCTTTGCTCGCCTCTTTGTTCGCCTCTTTGTTCGGCTTGTTCTACTGCATAATCCATAGTAAGAACGACATCTTCGTATTCTAAAATACTTTTATTATATGCTTTCATTTCTTTTGAATTTAAATTATCTACTTTTGCTTCTTCGTATAATTGTTGAAATACTTCTTCATTGCATTGTTCCGGACGTTGATTCAACTTCTCCATATTTTTCAGAGAATACAGCCATTTGTCCATCGGGGTAACTAATTCGTCTTCCGATTTGTTGAACTTAGGCAGTTCTATAGTTATGAATTTAAGAGCATCCGTAAATCCTAAACCGGAGAAATGCCTTGTCAGACTGATTTCTTCGATAACAATGTCCTTTGATTCCTCTTCTTTGAATAATATGAAATTCAGGATGGCGATAAAGTAAACTTTATTTAAATGATAGTCCCAGTGTTTTGATACTTTTTTACCATTTTCATCTATCACTGTCAATTTTCCTTTGGGAGCCTGAGAACGTATGGGATATGTTGCATAAAACAGCGCTCTGTCGGCAAAATACTTGTGACCGTCATTCTGCATCTCCACAATGAACCGTTCTCCCGTATCGGATGTACAGTAAAGGTCATATATGACTTTACGGTCTTTTGCCTTATCTCCAAACTGTTCCTGAGGTACAAACTCAATGAGTACAATAGTTTTGCATAAAACCGCGCTTAGAAAAGCTATCAACCGCTCCTTGTTGCCGAATATTTTCTTAAATCCGAAATCCGTCTTCGGATTTATAAATACCGACGTGGTTAATGTCTTTTTCTTACCTTTTCTACTTTTACTTTTAGCCATATCACAAAAAAAAAATTACGCCGTAAAGATATATATATTTTCGGAAATTTGTCATATCATTTCCCGGTATTGTTTCAATGACCATTGAATCGCTTTATAATCAACCTTCGGTATATATCGGCGCATACGGATAAGTTACGGCTGTTTCTATCAATTTCATCCAAAAAACCCTTTATTTCTCCTTTCATTTCCCTGTGCTGAAATATATCCTGACTCCCCCCATCGGCATAAAGCCGTATTGATAAATAAATTCCTCCCTGTTTCGGTTGATGTTATAGTATTTTATCCGGATATTTTTGTGATTTGTGAGATTTTCCGCTTCAAAGTACCAGTCCACCGAGCAATGTTTGAAATTGTGCTTGACGCTGATGTTCACGTCCAGCCTGAAATAATCGGGCAGATGGCGGACGTAAGCCTGCGCGTAGTCGTAAGACGAATCGCCGCCTTCGGCGGACAGCTGCATGGGAAGCTCCCGTTTGCCGCCCATGTAAGCCCCTTATAATATACCGTGATATATTATAATATACCGGAATATCTCATAAGGGAACCTCTAAAAACTCGATTTTTCTGCGTTCGACTTCAATTTTTAAATCCTCATTTACTATATGTAAACTCCGGTTTAAAAATCTTGTCTGCCTTGAAAAATCAAGTTTTTAGAAGTTTCCTAATGATTTATATAAAAAATGCCAAAGAATAACGCCTATGCTCACCGATACATTCAACGAATGTTTAGTGCCGAACTGGGGAATTTCTATGCAATCGGCGCACATATCTACCACATCTTGCCTGACGCCTTTAACTTCATTTCCAAAAACCAAGGCGTATTTCAATGCCTTATCCGGCTTGAAATCGTTTAACAAAATACGGTTTTCCGCCTGTTCTATAGCAATTGGCAGATATTGATTTTCTTTGAGTTTGATTATTGCGTCTTCTGTTTTCTCGAAATATTCCCATTCCATCGAATCTTCTGCGCCGAGAGCTGTTTTGTGGATTTCGGGCGAAGGAGGGGTTGAAGAAATTCCGCAAAGCATTATTTTTTCTATGCAAAACGCGTCGGCTGTGCGAAACGCAGACCCAACGTTGTGGCGACTTCTAATATTATCCAATACTATCACAATCGGGATTTTATCTGCCGTTTTAAATTCCTGCGCAGTTAATCTGCTGAGTTCCGAGTTTAATAATTTTCTGTTTATCACACAAATATGTTTTAATTTTTATAAATAGATACTTCTTATTCTACTGAGGTTAGGTCAATAAAGTTCCAAATATCCTTATTGAAGACAATATTTCCATACAACACTTTACTTTCGACTTGCAACCACGCAAACTTTTTTGTATTTATAAACTTTTCCGTCAGCGTTAAACGCTTCAATATATACTATATACGGACCTATAGGCGCTTTTATTTTGTTTGCCGCAGTTCCGTCCCATGTAAGACGACCTTCCGTTCCCAAGGTCATATTTCGACAGATTTCTTTCACAAAACTTCCTCTAAGACTGTATATACTTATATTTGCAACACAATTAGCAACAGGCATTTTATAATCAATAAACAACACATCATCATACCCGTCTCCATCGGGTGAAAATGTGGTTGGCAAAATTGCAAATGCCTCATCTGTTTCGTCTGTCTGCTTGTAACACGAATTTTTGTATGTTGGCGTGGCAAATCCTGCTGTTTGTGCAGACGATTGCCAGTTAGCCAATTCCGCAGATTTCCGGTCATAATCCACACGTTCAAGTGAAACTCCCTGAGGATTAGAGATAAATACTCCATGCATTTTATTTGAATATGTAAATTCGTCAATAACATTTGTTTCCGAATCGAGTATGGCTACTGTTCCTTCTTCATTCGGGTAAGACGGAAATCCTGACATAACAATTATATTATCAGGATTTTCGATATAATAAAATTGACTTAATGTATAATCTGTAGTGAATACAAAATAATCTTTTGGATGCAAATAGATGTGATTTTCAGTGACTTTATGTATTTGTTGCAGTTTGCCGTCGCTTTTATTTCTGTTTGCAATTGAAATATCCGAAAGATCAAGAATTTTATCGCTTCGGTTATATATTTCCACAAAATCCGCACCGCCGAGATAAGGCTGGAATAATATTTCATTTATTATAATATCATCTTTATTAGGCGTTTCCATTCGTCCGAATGTCAAGACCTCTCCATTGTACCTGTTGCCGTGAATATCTTTAATTTCTGTGGAAACAGATAATTCATAGATAATTCCGATGTTAAAACTATTATCAAATCTCAATTCTACCTGATTGGATAATTCCTCAGTCAAAGGTTCTGCAATTGAGGGATGTCCAATATTTTCAACAGTGTAATATTCTATGTTTTGGAGAATTGAGGAATTTATCATTTCACTGAACAGAAGTAAAATGGAATATTCATCCATCATTTCCGTTTTTATCACATAAGGCGCTAATATATCAGGATTTACATCAGCCGCCGAATTTTCTCTGCCGGGAGTTCCGCCGGAAACATCGGTCGAAGCTTTCCAGTTTACATTGTCCGACAGATTGTTTGCGTCGATTCTTTCGAGCGACCAGCCGCCTTTTGCTTTGTCGTCATCGCCATAAAATGATGAATTATACTCAACTACGGCAATTGTTGTACTGTCGAGCGAAATTAATGTAAGCATCATTCCGGCGTCCAATAAACTTGGGAATGAAGTCGC
>JAISRS010000464.1 GCA_031273485.1 Prevotellaceae bacterium | reverse complement strand
AATGAAAACATGGAGACAGAAATGTCTGTGTGAATCTTTACAGTCTAAAAGAAACAGGTTTTTTAAATCAACGGGGTGAAGAATTAATTCCAATATAGGGCGATTTTGACCACCCCACCCCAAGGGGGGGCTGAGTCGCAGACGTTACGCGCTCGGATTGCTTTTTAAGGTACTCAATGTCCTAACGCAAGCCCTGTCAAGCGCAATCGGTTCGGAGGCACGGATGATATGAATCATGAAAATCCTTTAATCAAGGTTCGGACAATATGGAGTCGATCAACTGTCCATGACCGTAATTTTGACATTCATATTACCGCTGTCGGCAATGCCGATTAATTCGACAGGTATTATTTCCCCGGTTAAGTCTTTATTATAAGGTATTTCCACCTTGATATAATTTTTTGTGAAGCCATACATCATACCTCGTTTTGATAATGATTCAAATAAAACTTCTTCATGTCTTCCGATATTTTCGGCATAAAATTTACTGTGTAATTTACTGTTCAGTTTTCCTAATTGTTTTGCTCTTGCGTTGATAGTCGCGCTGTTAACCTTGTTATTCATATTGACGCTTGCGGTACCCGGACGTTCCGAATATGGAAATATATGCAGATATGCCGGATTTAATTCCTCAAGAAAATTATAAGTATCCTCAAAATCGCTGTCGGTTTCTCCGGGAAAACCTGCAATTACATCAATGCCGAAAAAAGTATATGGATTTTTACTTCTCAAAACTTCGATTTTTTCTCCGAACAATTCACGGAGATATCTTCTGCGCATAAGTTTAAGAATCCTGTTACTGCCCGATTGCAAAGGAATATGATAATGAGGGAGAAATTTCTTTGATTGAGAAACGAAATCTATTATTTCGTTAGTCAATAAATTGGGTTCGATGGAGGAAATACGAAACCTTTCTATTCCATCGACCTCATTAAGAGCTTTCAATAAATCAATGAATTGCTCGTTTCCCGTGCGACCGAAATCTCCGATATTGACCCCTGTCAGGATTATTTCCTTTATTCCCAATGCGGATATATTTATTGCCTTGTTGATAATTGAATCAATGGATGGATTTCTGCTTTTTCCTCTTGCCGTTGGAATGGTACAATAAGCACAATTATAGTTACATCCGTCCTGGACTTTTAAAAACGAACGGGTTCTGTCGCCGGATGAAAACGCCTGAAAAAAACTGTCCACATCATTAATTTCACATGAAAATATGCGTGTTTCGCCTTTATTTCCGATACTGTTGATGTATTCAAATAATTTTTCCTTGCCATCTGCGCCCAAAACCAGATCCACGCCTTCGATGGAGGCTATTTCTTCGGGTTTCAGTTGCGCATAACATCCTGTAACAGCAATAATAGCATTTGGCGATTGGCGTATAAATTTTCTTATAACCTGACGGCATTTACGGTCGGACTGTTCTGTGACGGAACATGTGTTTATAACGTAAATATCTGCGGATTGCGAATGATCTACCCTCTCAAAACCATTATTTGTGAAAATTCCGGACAGCGTGGATGTTTCGGCAAAATTCAATTTACAGCCCAGAGTATAAAAAGCTACTTTTCTTTTTGCTTCCATAAATCATAAAAACCTTCAGGGTTCAAAACCCTGAAGGTCAAAATAAACAAAAAATAAAAAATGTAATATATAATTGTTTTTACTTTTTCAATTCTTTAATTCTTAAATTTCTAAATTCCAGATACGAGCCATGTCCAAGGAATCCTATGTGACCGCTTTTGTTCGACAGACCCGGATGGTTGTGTTTGTCGGCGGTAGCGGTGAAGTTCTTGCTTGCCTTTGCAATATCGCCGTCCAAAATAACAGTACCGTTGAGAGTTACCTTTATTTTATTGCCGTCGGCGATTACTTCCTGAACGTTCCATTCGCCTGTGGGTTTGAGATAGCCGCGTTTGGCTGCTATCACGCCATATACCGACCCATGATACTGATAAACAGCAAGGTTTTTGTAAACATCCGCCTCATTATCTAATATTTGGAGTTCCATTCCCACATAAGCCGCATCACCTTGCAGGGGAGTACGTATTCCCAAGCCGTTGTTTGCCGCCGGGGTCAGTTTAAATTCAAACCGCATGATGAAATTTGAATATTCTTTTTCGGTATATAAATTACCGTGTCCTCTGTTTGACGGGTCGCAAATGATTGTGCCGTTGACCGGTACATAGTCCGTAAGGTTGCCCGTCCATCCCGACATGTCAATGCCGTTGAACAGAGGCACAAAACCGGCGGCTTTTTCTTCTGCCGGAAGCTCGTACGGTTCCGGACGGGGTATTTCGCGGATATAGATGTCCCTGTATTCCACCCGTGTACCATGCGCCTGCAATTCGATTTGCTCCTTCGGGAAGATTGGTATCGACCTGTCCCAATAGTTTTCCAGCACAACATTGTCGGTTACCAAGTGTCCGTTGAGATATACCGTAACTTTTTCGCCGACCATCCTGATATAAAACGAATTCCATTCGTTAACGGGATTGTCCGCAACCAGCAGAGGTTTGCTCTGGTGTTTCTGGTTGTTGTATAAACCTCCGGAACCCACCTGTGCTCCGACACTTACGCGGGACGTGTCCCAGATTTGCACTTGCGGCGTCCCGCGAAGATACAGCCCGGCGTCTCCTTCCGGCGCAATTTTCCAGTCCACATACATTTCAAAATCACCATATTGCTTTACGGAACAAAGATTATCGTAACCCTTGCCGTCAAATACCAGCAATCCGTTTTCGACATGCCAGTCGCGGTACATGTTTTCGTCGGCTTTCTTCTGTTTTTCAGCCAATTCTTTCGTCTTCATTTTGCCGCGTTTGATGGGGTTTTCCACTAATCCTTTCCAGCCGGTGAGGTCTTTTCCGTTGAACATCGACACAAAACCCTCATCCTTTGGCAGGGACGATAAATGTTTCAGTATTTCCTGTTTTTGATAATCCGCTTCCGTGTTTTTATTCACTGCGATTGCCTTGTGCAGCAGTTCTTTTACAGTATTTCCGTAATAACTGCGATTCGACAGTGCAATTGTCCGTACAGCCTGAACCGCAGCCTGTTGAACTCCGTTATCGCTGTCGTCCAAATATTTCCCGGCAACCAATAACCCCTGAAAAGTCTTGGTTTGAGCAATCTGTTTTATGATATTTTGTTTTTGAGCGCTTGTTACGGCAATATCCAGAGCGTTACGCAATAACAGTAATTTTTGCTCCGGTTTGTTGTTCGAAACGTTTATTTTTGAAACATATCCGGCAAACGCTCTGTCGAAATACTGAGGTTTTGTTTTTGCGATGTTCAGCAAAGCCGGCGAAACGGAGGCGTCGCTCCAGTTGGTCAGAGCCTCAAATGCAGCGTCGGCATCCTGTCCGTCAATATTTTGAAGCACGAATTTTAGAGCGTCGCTTCCGCCGATTTTGGCAAAGACATTATAATAAACCGCCGGTTTCCGTCCTGTTTTCAACAAACCGAAAACCCTCTGATACTGTTCTTTCTGTGTCAGCGACGATACGGAAGAATAAAGAGCGTCCTGTAAGATGTTGATTTGCGCCTTATTGTCGGCAGTGTTCAAAAGTGCGGCAATGAGAGGAGCGTTTTTCTCCTGCGAAACATTCCGCAATGCTTTACAGGCAGCCACGCGGACGTTTTCGTCCGAAGAAGTCGCCTGAGCGTAAACTTCATCAAACTGACCGTAAGCCTTTCTTGACGCCAGAATATTCAAAAGCGCAATTTTTGCCTGATTGGAACTTGCCGGTATCGCAGCGGCTATTTCCGCTACAAGTTTCTCATTTTTAATTATTCGCAGAGCATTTTCTCCGGCTGCCACCACCTCCCGATTGTCGGTATTCATGGCGGCAATGATTTTTGGGATATATGCGCCGTTCATGCTTTCGGGAAGTTCACTGCAAATTCTGCCTGTCGCTTCGATTGCCGCTGTTTTTACGGCATTGTCGGCGTCCTGCAAACTGCTTTCGATATCTCTAAGCGGATTTTGGGTGGTAGTATGACCGACATGTTTTATCTCGGTAACACCTCTGATACCCAGAGCATAAATGGCTTCCGCACGTCGTTCCGCATTCTTTTCTTTTTTGACGATGTCAGTTAAAGATTTATACATTTTGGGCGACCGTTGAAGGCTCATGGAAAAATCCAGTGCGGCAAGTCTGTACTGTTTATTATTACTTTTCAATGCGTTAAGTACTTCGGCAACAGCTTTGTCTTCCTTGTTTTCGCGTTCCGAAGCAACGTACAGCGCCAAAGCAGCGGTTTTGGCTGCAATCTGTTTGTCTTCCGACGTGGCTTTCAATAACTTTTTTGAAGCGGCAATCACCTGTTTAACATCTTTTTGCAGCAGTCTGTTTTGCAGATATGCAATGTATGCTCCCAAAGCCTCCGACGGTTCGTGCAGATAGTTTACCGCAGTAACAGCCTCGTACAGGGCTTTTTCCGATTCGGGAGCGGCTATTTTCGACAGGGCATACAGCGCTGTTTTCTTCAGTCGCGGGTCGCTGTCCGAAATCGCCGGCGTAATATCCGCAACAGCCTTAGTATATGCAATATCGCCGAGAGCCTGAATCAATACGATTTTTTGTTCGGGCTTTGCCTGTTTCAGAGCGTTAAGCAGGGCGGCGCCGGCGTTTTCGCTGTTTATGCGTGTCAGGACGCGGGC
>JAISRS010000429.1 GCA_031273485.1 Prevotellaceae bacterium | reverse complement strand
CAACTGCCGATAATCGCCACCGGCGGCATAATGACCGCCACCGACGCCGTTAATATGCTCAACGCCGGAGCTACCCTGATTCAACTTTACACAGGATACATATATCAAGGTCCTTCGCTCGTGAAAAAAATACAAAAAACGTTTATGAATTATGAATTATGAATTATGAATTATGAATTTGGGAATTATGAATTTGGGAATTAAAAAATTCGTGTAATTGACTACGTCGAACTTACGTTTCGTAGAAATCCGCAGGATTTTAATTCGTGTAGTTCGTGTAATTCGTGGATTAAAAAAAAATCCGCAGGATTTTAAATTCGTGGAAATTCGGTGACAAAAAAATACGTGGATAAAGACAATCCATTTTAATCATTTGATTAAAGTTTTTGTTTGATTGGAATTTTTCGTTTACATTTGCGGAAAATTTGATGAATTTTTATGCGGAAAACGGGAAGTAATAACATTGTGCAATTGATGCAAATAAATCGGGCGTTGAACTCAGGGAGGATTTCGATATGAATCAATTTACAGCATTTATATATAAAGAGTTTTATCATATAATGAGAGATTTGAGAACGATGCTCATTTTGCTTGTGATGCCCATTATTCAGATAATTCTCTTCGGATTTGCAATTTCCACCGAAGTGAAAGAAGTGAGATTTGCGGTTTATGACCCTTCAAAAGATATTTCAACGCACAGTATAATAAACAGATTGTCGGCAAACAAATATTTTACGCTGACGGAAATTTTACCCTCCGTTACCGGCATCGAAAAACTGTTTAAGGAAAATAAAGCCGACCTTGTTCTGGTTTTTGAAAACCGGTTTAACGAAAATCTGTATCACAACGGCAAAGCCTCCCTGCAACTGATTGTCGACGGCACAGACTCGAATACCGCAACAATCATCACCGGATACGCAAACAATATCATCGCCTCATATCAGTACGAATTGCTTAAAGACAACGAAATACCCTACCAAATTATTCCGGAAACAAAACTTCTCTATAATCCTCAGATGAAAAGCGCCTACAATTTTGTTCCCGGAGTGATGGGGCTAATTCTCATGCTGATTTGTGCAATGATGACCTCAATCTCCATTGTGAGAGAAAAGGAACAGGGAACAATGGAACTCCTGCTGGCTTCCCCAATGAAACCGCTTTTGATAATCTTCTCAAAAGCAATTCCGTATCTCGTGCTTTCGGTAATAAACCTCGCAACGATACTCTTACTTTCGGTATATTTACTCAAAGTTCCCATTTTGGGAAGTTTTCTTTGGCTGGTTATTATATCATTGATATTTATACTTGTGGCATTGTCGTTGGGACTTTTGATATCCTCGCTGGTGCGGACGCAAATTGCCGCAATGCTTGCCTCCGGTTTGATTTTGATGATGCCGGTTGTGGTGCTTTCCGGAATGATTTTCCCCATAGAAAACATGCCGCTTTTGTTGCAGGGAATTTCCGCCGTATTGCCGGCGCGATGGTACATTTCGGCAATCAGAAAGGTAATGATAGAGGGCTTGGACGTAGCTTACGTGGTTGAAGAAATAGGCGTGTTGCTTGCGATGGTTTTCGTTTTGATGATCATAAATTTAAAAAAATTTAAATACAGGTTGGAATAATGGTAAAATATCTGATAGAAAAAGAATTTAAGCAATTCGCGCGTAACATCTTTATGCCTCGATTAATCGTCATCCTGCCCTGCCTGATGATGCTGATTTTGCCCTGGGCGGCAGACCTTGAAATCAAAAACATAAACCTTTCGATAGTCGATAACGATCACAGTACCTATTCGCTGCGATTGATTAACAAGATAAAATCTTCGGGTTATTTTTCGCTCGTCAATCTGTCCTCAACTTATTCGCAGGCAATGGAAGCCGTCGAAAAGGACGAGGCGGATGTAATTCTGGAAATTCCACACGATTTTGAATATCAATTTGTGAAAGACAAAACCGCCGACGTGCTTATTTCGGCAAATACCATTGATGGAACAAAGGGTTTGATCGGCAGCTCGTATTTATCCGCCACAGTACGGTTATTTGCCGAAGAATTATACGACGAATCGGGGATATCGCCCTCATCGCCAACCGATGTGCCTGTGATTGACGTGGCAACTCAAAACAGGTTTAATCCTAAGATGAACTATAAAATATTTATGTTGCCGGCTTTGATGGTCATGCTGTTGACGCTTATATCGGGATTTATGCCTGCATTGAACATTGTGAGTGAAAAAGAAATAGGAACAATTGAACAGATAAATGTTACGCCGGTGCGAAAACTCACTTTTATATTTTCAAAACTGCTGACATATTGGATAATTAGTTTTATAGTACTCACGATATGTTTCATAATAGTTTATTTTATATACGATTTGGCTCCTGCCGGAAGTCTGTTGACTTTATATACCGCGTCGTTAATCTATACTGTAACTCTCACGGGCTTGGGGCTGATTATATCCAACTATTCGAGTACGGTGCAGCAGGCAATGTTTGTTATGTTTTTCTTTTTGATAATATTTGTACTGATGAGCGGAATGTTTACGCCAGTGAGAAGTATGCCCGAATGGGCGCAAAACATCACAATATTCAATCCGCTGAAATATTTTATTGAAATCATGCGCAGTATTTATCTTAAAGGAAGCAATTTTTCCGAAATCGCCATGCAAACAGGCGCATTATGCTGTTTTGCGATAGTGTCGAATATCTGGGCGGTGTTCAGTTACAAAAAAACAAAGGAGAACTAATACCAAACCACTTTCAAAAAGCGTAAAATAAGTCTATTTCCGGATTGTTTCGGCTCCGCTTGCGCGACCCCCTAACAGGGTTCAAAACCCTGTTAGGGTAATAAGGACTAAGGACTTTAAAGACCTTAAAGTCTATCAAAAAATGAATTTAAAAATTATTAAAAAATAAAAAGAATATGATTTTACATTATTTAAGAATAGCGTTTCGCAGTATGAACAAGTACAAGGTGCAAAATATTATTTGCATCATTGGTTTAGCTGTGGGTTTTTTGTGTTTTTCGCTGTGTAATTATGCGGTTCGGGATTTTACGACGAACGGCGATATACCAAATGCCGACAGGATATATGAGATTATGTTTGTGGCGGAGAATTTTCCGGAAAACATCATTGAGAGTTTTCCCGAAATCGACAAAAAAGTCCCTTTCGGAAGCAGTTACCGGTCGGACAATATTGTTACATTTGAAAATAACGGCAAACCGATTTCACTGCCTGTGAATTTCGTAACCGGATTTCAATACGTCGATACGGCGTTTATTGATATGTTTTCGCTGAAATTTACGGAAGGCAGCGCACTGTCGAGTAAACTGACAGCCAACAGCGTGGTTTTGTTCGAATCCTGCGCAAGGCAGATAGCCCTTCCCGCTACCTTAATCGGTACAAGTATGCAGCTGGGGGATGCATCATATCCCGTTACGGGAATATTGAGGGATATTCCGGGGAACAACATGTTCCACTCCATGTAGGGATTGACGATGAATGATTATTCAAACAGTTTCCCTAAGGGTCGTTATTATATAACTTTGGTGAACAATGATTTGAAATCATTTAAAAGAAAACTGAAAACCTTGCCGGAAAGGTATTCGGAAAAAGCACATATAATTATAGACCCTTTTTACCGTCATTATTTAAATGACCCGGATATCCGGAAAACGAGTTTGTTTATCCTCCTCTTGGGGTCGCTGATACTGATAAGCGCCCTGTCGAACTATATATCATTTCAGACGTCGTTGTTTTTTAACCGCATGAAAGAATGTGCCGTCCGGAAAATC
>JAISRS010000387.1 GCA_031273485.1 Prevotellaceae bacterium | reverse complement strand
GCGTAGCGTCCCGCTACGCCGTGGCTAAAAGCGAAGCTCTTGCTTCGCAACAAAGTGGGTCGCAAGCCGGAGGCCTGCTTTTAGCTCCGACGTAGCGAGACGCTACGCCGAACGGGGGCTACGCCTCGCAATGACGGCAAGCGCAGTTGAGAAAGGGCAACGCCCTTTCCTGTATTCCAGACGATTGTGTGATTTTGTCATTGGTAGGCGTAAGCCGAAGCAATGACGACAAGCGCAGTCAGTTACGGCATAGCACCTCAAAATAAGATTTAGCCCCCTTTTAAAAATATATCTGTCAATTTAAAAAAAAGTATTACTTTTAGCGATTATTTTTATTTAAAAATTTCGATTATGAGATTAGTTATCAGTGTTTTTATTATTCTTTGCACATCATTTTGTGCAACATTTAGTCTTTATGCCAAAAAAAGTCCGGTTCCGGAAATTCTGAAAGAACATAAAGATAAAGCCTCATTTACAAAACTTAAAGGTAATAAGGTAAAGCTCATACCGCTTTTTAACGGTAAAAATTTCGACGGTTTCTATATCTATACAAAAAAATATGGCGTGAATAACGATGTAGAAAAAGCATTTAATGTTAAGGACGGAATAGTTCATTTGGACGGAGAAAGTATGGGCTATTTCTCTACCGAAAAGTCGTATAAGAATTATTATCTGCGTGTTGTGTTCCGCTGGGGCGAAAAGAAATATCCTCCACGTCAGAATCAACGGCGCGACAGTGGAATACTGTACCATTTTCCGGTTGATGAAAAAGACAATGTCTGGCCTAAATCTATTGAATGTCAAATACAGGAAGAAGATTGCGGGGACTACTGGTGCGTGGGCGGATTTACCGCCGATTCGCCAAATAAAAAAGCGGAAGGTTCTCGAATTATACGTACCGCCAATTTCGAAAATCCGAACCCGGAATGGAATACTATCGAAGTTATTTGCTTTGACGATAAATCGGAACATTATGTGAACGGACATTTGGTGAATAATGCGTATAATCTTAGCATTAGCGAAGGAAAAATCCTTTTTCAACTCGAAGGAGCAGAGATTTTCTATAAAACAATAGAAATATTGCCCCTGAAATAAATTTGCAATAAAATAAATTAAAGTAATGATTAATATTGAACAGATTAAGGCATTGAGCGAACGCGTATCAATCCTGAGGAGGTGTCTTTGACATAGATGTCAAAAGAATCAGATTGGAAGAAGAGGAACAACAAACGCAGGCGCCCGGTTTTTGGGATAATCCCAAAGAAGCGGAATTTCAATTAAAAAAGATTGCATCTTTGAAGTCCTGGATAACTTCATTCGATAAAGTATCGGAATCGTTAGATGATTTATCCGTGTTGTTTGATTTTGCAAAAGAAGACAACGTTTCCGAAATAGAGATAAAAGAGCTTGAGAATCAATATAAATATGTGTTGTCTTTGGTTGAGAATATTGAGATGCGGAATATGTTAGGCGCTGAAGAAGATCATTTTGGAGCTATCATGAAAATAAATTCCGGCGCAGGAGGCACAGAAAGTCAAGACTGGTCGGAAATGCTGATGAGAATGTATCTGCGCTGGGGCGAACGTAACGGCTATAAAACCAGAGTTATGGACATTTTGGACGGAGATGACGCCGGAATAAAATCCGTGACAATTGAATTTGAAGGAAATTTAGCCTACGGATTTTTGAAAGCCGAAAACGGAGTTCACAGATTAGTACGTATTTCGCCCTTCAATGCACAGGGCAAACGGCAAACTTCGTTTGCTTCGGTGTTTGTTTCCCCAGCGGTGGACGATACTATAGAAATCACTGTAGATCCGTCTGATTTGGAATGGGATACATACCGTTCGAGCGGCGCCGGAGGTCAAAATGTCAATAAAGTGGAAACAGGCGTGCGTGTTCGCCACATTCCCACCGGAATTGTTGTAGAAAACACCGAAACCCGTTCGCAGTTCAATAACAGACAAAATGCGCTCAGAATCCTGAAATCGCATCTTTATGAACTCGAACTCAGAAGACGGAAAGAATTGGAAGCGGATTTGGAAGGTCAAAAACGTAAAATAGAATGGGGCTCGCAGATAAGAAGCTATGTGCTGCATCCTTATAAATTGGTTAAGGATGTAAGAACCGATTATGAAACTTCGGATACTCAGGCGGTTCTCGATGGAGATTTAAATGAATTTATGAAAAGTTATCTGATGCAGTCGGGTAGGGGAGCCTGAACGGTTTGTGGGTCGGCAATCCGTCCATACTGCCGGGAACCTCGGCGCACGGCTATAATTGTGAAAATTAAGAACATTATTTAATAAAATTAAAAAACTACAGTTATGGGATTTTTAGGTCTTTTTTCAAAAGAAAAAAAAGAACATTTAGACAAAGGGTTACAAAAAACCAAAGAAAGTTTTTTCGGTAAATTGTCCAGAGCTGTTATAGGGCGCTCTAAAGTTGATGGTGAGGTACTTGATAATTTGGAGGAAATATTAATATCTTCCGATGTAGGCGTTGATACGACTTTAAAAATAATCGAACGCATAGAAAAACGGGTATCGCAGGATAAATATATGAATATCGGAGAATTGAATCTTATTCTCAGGGAAGAAGTGGAGGCTCTTTTGGAGGAAAACGGTTCAGGAGAAGATATACCGTTTGATTTCTCCAAGAAACCTTATGTTGTTTTGGTTGTGGGCGTTAATGGCGTAGGAAAAACAACGACCATAGGTAAACTCGCCGCACAATTGAAGAATGACGGGAAAAAAGTTTGTCTGGCAGCCGGAGATACTTTCCGTGCAGCTGCCGTAGAACAGCTTACAATCTGGTCGGAACGCGCCGGAGTGCCGATCATTAAACAAAAGCAAGGCTCCGACCCTGCTTCCGTGGCTTTCGATGCAGTGAAATCTGCCGTAGCCAACGATATTGATGTGGTACTTATTGATACGGCAGGTCGTTTGCATAATAAAGTCAATCTGATGAATGAGTTGTCGAAAATCAGCAAGGTTATCCGGAAAATAATTCCCGACGCGCCACACGAAGTTCTCTTGGTTCTTGACGGTTCAACGGGACAAAACGCTTTTCAACAGGCAAAGGAATTTACCAAAGCAACAGAAGTAACAGCTCTGGCTCTCACTAAATTGGACGGAACGGCAAAAGGCGGCGTAGTAATCGGAATCTCCGACCAGTTTAAAATCCCCGTGAAATTTATAGGCGTGGGTGAAGGAATTGAAGACTTACAAGTATTCGATAAAAAAGAATTTGTAGCATCACTGTTCGGACAAAATTAAATTTAGTTGGCTAAATCTTATTTTGAGGCGCTATTATTTCCGGCTACACCGTAGCAATGACGGCTACACCGAACGAAAAGGTCGCCAAACAGCCCGAAGGGCTGTCGCTACGCAGAAGCTAAGCAGACTGCCGTTCGGCGTAGCGTCATCTCCATCCATAGCACCTCAAAATAAGATTTAACCCAAATTTCGGAATAATCAAGTGAGAAAATTAAATCAAAAAATCCGGCATAAATCAGTAATTTCATAAGAGAAATTTTCATAAGAGAATCATAAGAGGATCATAAGAGGAACTCTACAGGTAAAAAAGCCCCCTTTTGTCGCCTGAAAATGCCGGATTTTTTAATCCGCAAATTCATCGTTTATTCGTAAAATATGTATCATTTTCGGGTAATGTAGCGATTGGAGTGTGAACCGTTCGGAACCATATTTTACACCATAATTAATAAAAGCGAACCATTCGGGACTATATTTTACACCATTCACAAAATTTAGTAATCATCACTGATTCAATTAAAGATAATCGTTATACTTTTGCCCTCAATAACGGTTAGGAGTATCCGCCTTGAGTGATACTCCAAATTAAATGTTTTTATTCCAACAAAAAAGATGTAAGTAATGAAGGATATAAATAAAGTGAATATTAGAATATTATATGTTATAAGTCTTATCTGTTTTGTATGCAATGCGTCAATTCTGACTTCACAAATTCGGGTTGACGGTTATGTTGTTGATGAAGAAAGAAAGTCTGTTGTCGGCTACAATATAACCGTTTTGAACAGGATTGATTCGTCGTTTCTGACAACGAAACAATTCACAACAGACACATTTTCGATTGAAATACCGTCGTTGCAATGTCTGATGAAAATTTCGAGTTTCGGTTATACGGAGATATTCGTACCGCTCCCCGAAAATGAGGGTTCGGACAGAATAAATCTGGGAACGATACTCCTGCCTTCTATTTCACACAATCTTGAAGAAGTAGTGATTACGGGCAAAAAACCGTTTATGACCATGGAAAGCGACAAGGTGATTTACAATATCGAAAATTCGACCATAAGCAATGCCGGGACTGTGATTGACCTGTTGAAACAAACTCCGTATATCATTGCCGACCGGGAGGATAATGTTACCGTTGCGGGAAAAGATAAAACCATGATTTTAATCAACGGCAAAAGGGTCAGAAATAATGAAGAATTGCGAACAATCAATTCGGCGCAAGTCAGGCAGGTCGAAATCATCGAAAATCCATCGGCAAAATACGAAGCGGAAGGACATGCCGTAATCAACATAATTCTGCGGAAAATCACGAATCAGGGTTTGACGAGTTCCGTTTATCTGGGGCACCGACAGGGGAAACAGGGAACTCAATTCGTGAATCCCGAAATATCGTATCAGATAAACAAACTGCGGTTTTGGGGAAACTTTGGAGTTGAATTGTTTGGAAGCGGAGGGAAA
>JAISRS010000314.1 GCA_031273485.1 Prevotellaceae bacterium | reverse complement strand
TCGGCATTGAGGGAAAGCATTTGGTCGGCGAGGGCGATAAAGGGCTGTTGCTCTGTTTTACCAATAGCGGGTATTTTTAATGATTGAATATCTGTCATCATGATTTGAGGAAAGGCTTGCGCATTGGTTATCATATTTTGTCTGACAATATATGTAAATAATTTCGAATTGATTATTGACAGCAAATACTTAATATCCAGTTTGCTGTCTATAACAGAACAAGAATACAATGTGCTTTCGGTCAATGCAGGCTCGGTTAATAAAACACAACACAAAAAATTACCAGTTCTCCGTATTAAAATTCTTGGAAAAATATCATATTTTGATTTGTTTTTTGTTCCGCCGACAATCGTCAGTTTTGAATAATCAGTATAATACTTGCATTTAAATTTGTATCTGTCCATACAGTTGCCAAGCAAAAATTTATCAGGATTATCTTCTTCCTCTGTAAAAATAAATTCTTCCCTATTTTTGACAGCCATTCCTTTGAATAAATTAGCCAAATCAGACAGAACGGGGAAATCTAATTTGTTATATTTCTCTATAATAGGATTTACACTTACCTCAATTTCAGATATTTTTTTTGCTTTATTGCAAAAATATTCTTTAAATTCATACGCATCATTTGAGGCTTTGATAAATTCAAAAATCATGCTTCCTGTTGTTGCATCTTCAAAAACCCAATCTTCAAAATAAACAGCCTTTATAATTGTTCCATTCAAGCTCATTTTTTTAACACAATCGGAATAACTCCTCGTTTTTAAAAATCCTTCCGGAATGATAAAAGAAACAAATCCGTTATCTTTAGCCAAAGATACTGATTTTTCATTAAACAAGGTATATAAATTTTTCGAGTTAGCTGTTTTAATACTTTCATATTTATCAATATAATAGTTCAAATTAGGTGTATTTGTTTGTGTCATGCTCAAGTACGGCGGATTCCCAATCACCACATCAAAGCCGCCTTTTTCAAACACCTGCGGAAACTCCTTGTGCCAATCAAAAGCTTTTTCGCCTGCCACTTCAGGGTCGGAAATCAGCGAATTACCGCATTTAATATTATTGTTTAGGGAATTAAGTTTACGTTGTGGCTTGGCGGTACGCAACCACAAAGCAAGTTTGGCTATTTCTACACTTTCCTCGTTAATGTCCACGCCGTACAAGTTATTTTCCAAAATGGCGTTTTCTATGTCGGGAAATCCAATGCTGTGGCCCAATAATTTGACTGTCATTTCATCAATTAATTTGTGTTCGCTTATCAGGAAATCAAGGGCGGCATTGAGAAATGCGCCACTTCCGCAAGCCGGGTCGCAGATAGTTAGTGAGAGTAGCCATTTGCGGTATAAAGTCAATTTCTCATCAAGTTTCTTTTTGGTTGCTAATTGTCGTTTTTTGCCGGCGAAATATTCCGATTCATCAATAGCAAGTTCTATTTTTTTGTCGGCGCACAGTTTGCCGAGCGTATTTTCCACAATGTACGTGGTAATGTAACGGGGCGTGTAAAAAACGCCGTCTTTCTTGCGTTTGGATGTTGCATTTGTATTTGAAAAAGGGTTGCAACCCTTTGTTATTTCATTACTTA
Organism: Prevotellaceae bacterium; assembly: GCA_031273485.1. Classification (GTDB taxonomy): domain Bacteria; phylum Bacteroidota; class Bacteroidia; order Bacteroidales; family UBA932; genus JAIRLF01. Next base: position 1,452 of record JAISRS010000314.1, on the reverse strand, counting down.
TCTCTTCAATTTCCGTCAAACTATTTTCAAAAATATGTCCCAGAATATTGACGTCCACTTCGCTGTCAAAATCATATTGGCATAATTTCAGTGCATGTTTACGAAGTACTTCATCGGAAATAACCACGCTGTCAAGTATTTCATCGGGTTTAAACAATCCACCATTATAGGCAAAAACATCGTATTTTTTCCCCTTAAACCCTGTATTCATATATCCGAAATACTTTTTAATGCGCTCGTACAAAGGCACGTAAGCATCCATATCTTTCAGGTTTTCCCATTGGGTAATAATTTCCGACATGGAATTGGGCGGCAGTAAATTGCTGTCTTCCGCAAAGAAAATAAAAAGCAGACGGTCAAGCAGTTTCTGTGTTTTTTTGAACAGGGTAAGTTTGTCAATATCAGGGTTGTTGGATACCAAATCTGCATAAAGTTCACGCTTGAATGTGGAGTAATCTTTATACAGTTGTTTGGTTATTTTGTCTTCGCTATTGGTCGATTCGCTTTTTAATTGTTTGGGTAAATCCTTGGCGATGTTCTCGTAAGCCAGACAAATCCATAGAACGGCAAAATCTTCTTCATTTAGATTGAACAAGTTAAATTCTTCAAAATCAATCGTGTTTTCGATATAAAACCGCAATTTTTCAAAATTGGAAATAATGACGTATGCTGTTTTGCGGTTATTGTTCTTATAGCCAAAAGCCTGTGCTTCCACTTGTTTCAGGTCGGTGGTTTTGTGGTCTTTCAGTTCGATAACGCCTTTTACTTCGCCGTTAACAAGAATTGCGCCATCGGCTTTTTTAGAATTAGTTTCATTTTTCTTTTCGGTAATCAGGTTGTAATTCGGTTCGGGATTGAGGGTATAACCGAAAACCTTGACAAATAGTTCGCGCAAAAAGCCCTCCTGAAACTGTTCTTCCTTACTGTGGCGGATGTTTTCCTGAATATCCGGATTCAAGAAATAAGCAGCGTATAATTTATATACCTCTCGAATTTTGTTAGAATAAGCGGTAGTTTGCTTTTTGATAACAGTATGTTGGAACAAGCTCATAAGCTAATAACAAAGGGTTATTTTATCGAATTAAATGAATCTCACACATCGACATTCAACAATTTCCCGGTACGCTTTTGTTCAACAAGAACAACCCTTTAATCGATTAATCTCTTTTACAGGAAAATTATTGATGTTCCTGCAAAGATATTGATTCTTGTTTAATTCTCACCATTCTTCCCAATATTTTCCCTAAAACTCCGCCACTCAAACATCTATATTTCGCCCTATTTTGCTTTTTCCCAAATCGGGTAGGAGAAACGGGATTATTTCCCGTTTCGACCTCCCACACCACCGTGCGTACCGTTCGGTACACGGCGGTTCTTTAATTTACGGGGGTTACTTTTAAATTCCCCCTTGTGTCTTCCGATTCAATCATCCAAAGGAAGTCTGCCCTCCCG
>JAISRS010000230.1 GCA_031273485.1 Prevotellaceae bacterium | reverse complement strand
AGGGAACTCCTAAAAACTCGATTTTTCAAGGCAGACAAGATTTTTAAACCGGAGTTTACTAATTGTAAATGAGGATTTAAAAATTAATAAAATTAACATTGAACGCCGAAAAAGCAGTTTTTAGGAGTTCCCTTTAGAAGTTCCCGTTAAATTTATATTTTCCGTCTAATGACAGGTCTAATTACGAACGGTTTTTAATTCTTCAACAATCTAACAGTCTTTACACAATTAAAATAATTATGCGAATAGTTGTAGATTTGAAAAATTTCATGTAAGTTTGCGCCGCATTTTTATGATTGGTATTTAATTAATTAAAATTTCGTTGAAAATAAAAAAATTTACTTCAAACAGATTAAGGACATCGTATCTTTCTTCGGTCATTAGCACGGCATTAGTGCTGTTTTTGCTTGGTGTTGTAGGCTTGTTATTATATAATGTAAACCGATTGCCGACAACATTGCGCGACCAAATAACCGTTTCGGTAACCCTCGAAGATACAATAACAAGCAAAAGCGCCATGCAGATTTTGGCAAAAATCGAACTTAAAGATTTTGTCAACAAAGTAGAATTTAAGTCCAAAGAAGAAGCGGCAAAAGAAATGAAAGCCGATTTGGGCGAAGACTTTGTGTCCCTTTTAGGGGAAAATCCTCTGCCTGCAATAATTGATATTAAGTTGCACAGCAGTTATTTTTCGACAGATGGAATTGAACTCGCTAAAACAGAACTGCAAACAATTCCCGGAGTGAAAGAAGTGAGATACCAAAAATCACTGTTGGAATCGGTTATTGAGAATACTAAAAAAATAAGCATATTAATATTTATTTTCGTAGGACTTCTCTTGTTTGTGTCGGTATTTCTGATTAATAACACTATACGCTTGTCGATTTATTCAAAAAGATTCCTGATTAACACAATGAAATTAGTAGGAGCAAATACTAGTTTTATCCGCACTCCATTTTTAGCTTCAAGTGTCTGGCAAGGACTGATTTCGGGATTTATCGCAATCATTCTCCTGCTGGGTCTGATATTGTTCCTTCGTAACGATTTTTCTCAAATATTGGAACTTACGGATGCAAAAATGTTTGGAGTTTTGTTTGCTCTGATCTTAATAATGGGTTCATTGATAAGTTTTATTTCAACTTACGTAATAGTAACCAAATACACAAAAATCGGAGCGGATGATTTATGGGAAGGCTAAAATTTCAATTCAAAATTAACAATGTAACTTTTATATTATAAAACATGGCAAAAATTAATAAAAAACAGGAAGAACTCACTAAAAAAGCGGTATTTGCAATACCAAAAGAAAACTATAAACTTATGCTGATAGGTTTGGGTATCATAATTTTCGGATTTATACTAATGGCCGGCGGCGGTTCCGACGACCCGAATGTGTTTAATGAGAAGGCGCTCTTTAGTTTCAGGAGAATAACCTTATCGTCCGTAACAGTCATCTTAGGTTTTGCATTTGAGGTGTATGCAATAATGAAAAAACCCAAATCCGATAAAACGGACAAATTAACAAAAGAGTAAAAATCGCACATGAACTGGATAGAAGCCTTCATCTTAGGTATTGTACAAGGACTTACCGAGTTTTTGCCGGTAAGCAGCAGCGGACATTTGTTGCTGTCGAAAGAAATACTCGGAATTGAAAACGCCGGAAACGCCACTTTTGAAGTTCTTGTACATGCAGCCACCGTTATGAGTACATTGACGGTTTTCAGAAACGATATACTCAAACTTTTTGCAGGATTGTTCAAATTCAAATATAATCAGGAAACGGAATATGTATTTAAAATAGTGGTATCTATGATTCCGGTTATGATTGTGGGACTGCTTTTCAAAGAACAGGTGGAATCCCTTTTCGGCGAAGGTCCGGCGTTTGTCGGCTCAATGCTTTTGCTTACGGCTGTGTTGCTTCTGCTTACACACTTTTTGAAAAAGGAAGGTAAACCGATTTCATACGGAAACGCCTTTATTATTGGTCTTGCGCAAGCCTGCGCCGTATTGCCCGGTCTTTCGAGGTCGGGAGCGACCATATCAACGGGCTTACTGTTAGGAAACGACAGAAACGAAATAGCACGGTTTTCGTTTTTGATGGTACTTGTCCCGATTCTGGGAGAAGCCTTGTTGGATTTGACGGGAGGCGATTTTTCTCCTTCCAAATCGGGCATAGCAATAATTCCTCTAATAGTGGGATTCGCCGGAGCGTATCTTTCCGGATTAGTGGCATGCAAACTCATGATTAAGTTAGTAAGTCAGGTTAAATTATACTGGTTTTCCGTCTATTGCGCAATAGTGGGCATAATTGCCATTGTTTACACATTTATTTAAAATCTGAAAATGCGGGTTTTGATTCAAAGAGTCACAGAGGCGTCGGTATCTGTTGATAAAAAGGTAATAGGACAAATTTCCAAAGGACTTTTATTGTTTGTCGGTTTTGAAGATAGCGACAATGATACGGATCTGACAACGGCTGCGGCAAAAGTTTCTAAATTGCGCATTTTCAACGATAATAACGGAATAATGAATCTTTCGATTTCCGATATCAAAGGGCAATTCCTTGTAATCAGCCAATTCACTCTTCATGCTCAAACAAAGAAGGGCAATCGTCCCTCATACATCAAAGCGGCTCATCCAAGTATCGCCAAACCGCTTTACGAACAGTTTCTTACAAAACTCGAACAATATTCCGATTTTGCAATACAATCAGGCGAATTTGGCGCAGATATGCAAGTAACTCTAATCAACGATGGACCCGTCACTATTTGGATCGACACCAAACTTTAATTCCACGAATTTTTCTTTAATTCCACGAAATTCTTTTAATCACCGAATTAAATTTAAAATCCTGCGGATTTTTGTCTATTTATCCACGAATTACACGAATTACACGAATGTTTAACTCTGTAGAATTTTTACGAATTGCCACGAATTAAAATCCTGCGGATTTTTGTCTATTTATCCACGAATTACACGAATTACACGAATGTTTAACTCTGTAGAATTTTTACGAATTGCCACGAATTAAATCCTGCGGATTTTTGTCTATTTATCCACGAATTACACGAATGTTTAACTCTGTAGAATTTTTACGAATTGCCACGAATTAAAATCCTGCGGATTTTTTCCAATCTACGCAATTGGAATTGGGCTAAATCTTATTTTGAGGTGCTATAAGATGTAACGACTATGTACCCTTCGTTCTGCGTAGCAATAGCCCGAAGGGCTTAATTTTCATAACCGCAGGTCAACGACCTGCGGAAGCA
>JAISRS010000228.1 GCA_031273485.1 Prevotellaceae bacterium | reverse complement strand
CAAATCCGCGCGAGCGGCGGGGAGCGGGGACGCACGGATTACAAATCCGCGCGAGCGGCGGGGAGCGGGGACGCACGGATTGCAAATCCGCGCGAGCGGCGGGGAGCGGGGACGCACGGATTACAAATCCGCGCGAGCGAGGTTGGGCATTGCACGCAATGCCCCTACCGCCCAATACCATCGCTCGCGCGGGTTTGTAACCCGTGCCGCCTGCGGGAAGACATTTCCCGCCTGCGGGGAAAGTTTCTATCTTCTACATTCTATTTTCTACCTTCCTCGCAGGCGGAGAAATTAGTCTGATTACACCGACTAAAAAGACTGTTTAATCCGTATAATCCTTATAATGTCGGAGGGTAAAAATTTGGTGAGTAAAAGTGAGATAGAGTAAAATTTTTTCATTTTCAAAAATCTTGACTAACTTTGGCGCTTCAATTTTGAATTTTAACTATAGGAACTTCCGGTTAATTCGATGTTGAATATTAAAATTTGGATGTAAAAGATTATGGCTACAAAAGAAATTATTCGGCGAGTTGAGTTTTTACGTAAGGAATTAGACAGATTAAATTATGAATACTATGTGTTAAATAATCCCACTGTTGATGACTTTGTTTACGACCGTTTGATGGCGGAACTGTTGGAAACGGAACAGCTGAATCCCGAATTGCAATCGTCCGAATCGCCAACAGTCCGCATAGGAAACGATATCACCAAGGAATTTATTCAGGTAAAACACAAATATCCCATGCTTTCGCTGAATAATACATATTCAAAAAAAGAAATAGAGGAGTTCGATACAAGAGTAAAAAAAGAAACGGGAACAGATGCCGTTGAATATGTATGCGAATTGAAATTCGACGGAACTGCCATCGGACTGACATACCTGAATGGAACGCTGTTTCGGGCGGTAACCCGCGGAGATGGGGAACAGGGCGATGATGTAACGGCAAATGTGCGCACAATCAAAAGTATTCCCCTCAAATTGCGCGGAACCGATTATCCGCAGGAATTTGAAATAAGAGGCGAAATATTTATGCCCCTCGCCTCTTTTGACCGCCTGAACGGAGAACGCAGCGACAGAGGACACACGCCCTTTGCCAATCCGCGAAATGCCGCCGCAGGGACTCTCAAAATGCAGGATTCCGCAGAAGTCGCAAAACGCGGACTCGACTGTTTTCTGTACTTTATATCAGGCGAACATCTGCCTTTTGACAATCATTTTGATAATCTTCAAAAAGCCCTGTCGTGGGGATTTAAAATTTCGCCCAACATGCAAAAATGTTATTCTATCGACGACATCATAAAATTCCTGACGTACTGGGATATCGAAAGAAAAAATCTGCCCTACGACACCGACGGAGCTGTGATAAAAGTCAACAGTTACGCGCTCCAAAATTCGATGGGACTAAGAGCAAAATCTCCGCGCTGGGCGGTGGCATATAAATTTAAAGCCGAACAGGCTTATACTCCCCTATTGTCGGTTGATTATCAGGTAGGACGCACAGGAGCAATCACTCCCGTAGCAAATCTCCAACCCGTTCAATTATCGGGAACAACAGTTAAAAGAGCGTCGCTGCATAATGCGGAACAGATTGAACTTCACGATATACACACAGGCGATACGGTTATTGTTGAAAAAGGCGGAGAAATAATCCCAAAAATCGTTGGCGTGGACAAAACAAAAAGAAAAATCGACAGCAAACCTCTGGTTTATGTCGTCGATTGTCCCGTATGCGGCACAAAATTAGTGAAATTGCAGGGAGAAGCAAAACACTATTGCCCAAACGATTCGGGATGCGCTCCCCAAATACTCGGAAAAATCGAACATTTCATCGGCAGACGCGCCATGAATATCGAAGGCATTGGCGAAGAAACAGCCGATTTGATGTTCGAAAAACAACTGATACATAATGTTGCGGATTTGTATGATTTAACAAAAGACCAAATTGTACGCTTAGACCGAATGGGCGACCGTTCGGCGGATAATATTATCGAAGGAATCAAAAAATCGAAAGAAGCGCCGTTCCCCAGAGTATTGTTCGCCCTCGGAATACGCTATGTGGGCGAAACAACCGCCAAAAAAATCGCAACAGCCTTCCGTTCGCTCGAAGCCGTTAAAAATGCGTCGATGGACGAACTGCTTCAGGTGGACGAAGTGGGCGAAAGAATCGCCCAAAGCATAATACAGTATTTTGCCGACAACCGAAATCTGGAAATACTTGAAAGATTGAAAAATGCAGGATTAAATTTCGAAATGACAACCGATGACGCTCAAGTTGTTTTATCGAATAAACTCAAAGGGAAAAATATTGTGGTTTCGGGAAATTTCAGCCGTTCGCGGGACGAACTCAAACAACTTATAGAACAGCATGGCGGAAAAAACGTCAGCGGAGTATCGTCCAGTACGGATTACCTGATTGCCGGCGACAAAATGGGACCGGCAAAACTGCAAAAAGCCGAAAAATTAGGAATTAAAATTATCGGCGAACAGGATTTTATGGATATAATAAAGGGATAAATATTTATTTACATGTTTCAGTATATTAAAAATATTTTTAGAAAACAATGCCTCAAAACAGCATTGGCGCGTATGGCGCAAAGAAAGGTGGTTGCTCATAATTTCGCTACAACCAAAACGATGGGAGTAATGCTTCCCTTCAATGTAGAGATTGATGAAATTTTGGGAACATTTAAAAAGATTGCAAAAGAAAATAAAACAGAAGTGATTTTTATAATCTATTTCCCTCAGGAAAAATTGCCGGAGGACGTAAGATCAACATATTCCAAAATAATGTTTTCCGATCAGGAATGTAACTGGTTCGGAAAACCCGCAATGATGGAAATAACGGATTTTATCAATAAAAAATTTGATATTCTTATTGATTTATCTTCAAAAATCTGGTTTCCACTACAATATATCGCAATATCGTCAAAGGCGGATTTTAAAATAGGGCGCATTAATGAGGAAATTAATCCCTACGATTTTTTGCTGCTTGGCTGCGACACCGAAAAACAGTTTATTAACGAATTAGAAACGTATCTGCATAAAATAAAATAAAATGAATACAATTTCAGGCTTGGGAGTAGCTTTGATTACTCCTTTTAAAAAAGACAAATCCATTGATTTTGAAGCATTGGGAAGAATCGTTGAACATGTTACCGCCGGAGGTTCGGATTTTCTTGTAGTTCTGGGAACTACTGCCGAAAATCCCGTCCTGGACGTGCAGGAAAAGAGGGATATTGTGAGATTCGTCGCCGAACGGAATCATAAAAAATTACCCTTGGTCACAGGAGTCGGAGGCAACAACACCAAAGAGGTAGTTAATAATGTTACAAATCTTTACGCCGAGGCGGACGCCGTGTTAAGCGTTGCGCCATACTACAATAAACCCTCGCAGCGAGGTTTGATTGAACATTTTACCGCCATTGCGGATGCCTCGCCCAAACCCGTGATTATCTACAATGTCCCCGGACGTACGGGAGTGAATATCACAGCCGACACTTGTCTGAAACTGTCGGAACACCGTAATATTACGGCAATTAAAGAAGCCTCAACGGACTTGAATCAGCTGAGTTACATATTAAGGGACAGACCGGCGGATTTTACTGTCCTGTCGGGCGACGACGGATTGACCCTGGCGCAGATAGCCATGGGAATAGATGGAGTGATATCCGTAGTTGCCAATGCTTTCCCACAAAAATTCGGCGACATGGTGCATACGGCTCTGAAAGGCGATTTTAGCGCATCAAGATTGATTTATTTACAAATGATAGAAGTGATCAATTTACTGTTTGCCGAAGGTAATCCTGTTGGAGTGAAGGCGGTTATGTCGATTCAGGGATTAATCGAAAACGAACTCAGGCTGCCCCTGGCGGAATCGAGTAAAACGTTGTACGAAAAATTTGTTCGACTTGGAATTGCAAGTTGGAAATAAATGCAGAAGAATTAAAAAGTAAGTTTAACGGATACGAATTATTAAAAATAGAATGGATATAGAAGAAAGTGTTCTGATTCAAAAATATGAAATGCTTTTGTATAACAAAGAGTCTATATATTTCGACATCACCGAATTTGAAATAATAGTAACTCATTATGTTTATGAAGAAAAGTATATCGACGCCCTTGAAGCGCTTGTACATGCGGAATTGTGTCATCCCGAACAGACGGAATTGGGCATTCTCCGCGTCAAACTGCTTATCTGTATGGAAGAATACGAGAAAGCAACCGACCTGATTGGTAAATTAGAGGAACAATTACCCGATTTTTATGAACTCAATATATGTCAGGGTCAGATTTATCTGGAATATTCCGATATAAATAAAGCAGTTGCCCAATTTAAAACCGCCCTGAAAAAATATAACGATTTAATGTTAGAACCGAATTTCGACGAAGAGGAAGATTCGGAACTCGAATCGGAACTCGAATCGGAAGTGTATAATATTCCCGATTATTTGATTGAACATGAGTATTATAAAGAAGCGCTTTTCTTTCTGCATCAGTTCATCGACAAAGGCGTAACAAACGCCGGCATATTCTATCTAACCGCCTGCTGTTACGAGAATATGCAGGATTTGGAAAAAGCGGAACTGTATTACGAAAAATCGCTGGACGAAGACCCTTTTGACGAAAAAACATGGGTAAATCTGGGGATTTTATGCATGAACAATAATAAATTGCATAAATCCTTAGAGGCTTTTGAATTTGCGATTACCATCAACGAAAACAATTACTCTGCCATACTGTGTAAAGCGAATGTTTTCATTAAATTAGGCAAATACGCCGAAGCCATAGAAACAATGCTGTATCTCACAAATCAATTTCCGGAAAACGCTAATATTTCTTATTGTTTCGGCGTGTGTTACGAACACATGGGAGATACGCGGGAAGCCGAAAAATATTATTTGCGGGCAATTGAACTGGATCCCCAAATGGCGCTGTCGTATTGCGGACTGGCTAAAATAATGTACAACAGAAAAAACTTTGAAACGGCGATTTCCCTGTTAAGCACAGCAATGGAAGCAGAACCGTATAACGAAGAATGTATATATTTCAGAGGTCTGTGTCTGATAAATCTTATTAATAATAAAGATGCTTTCGATTCTATTGTCAACAATCTGGAAATCATTAAAAAATATCCTTTAAACGACGATTTTATTAATATACATAAAAAAGCCGTATTCTTTTATAATGCAGGCGATTTGGAAAGAGCCTGCAACTATCTGCTCGAATCCATGGCGCTGAATAATAACGCACTGGATATGTTTTTCAATGTCTTGCCACTTGCCAAAAATGATGCGTATATAATAAATTACATAGGAAAATATCTTAAATAATTATGAATTATGAATTATGAATTGTTCATAATTTAAAATCCATAATCCATAATTCATAACTCATAACTCATAATTTAAAATTTAAAATTCATAATTCATAATTCATAATTAAAATTACATTCACATGAAAAAGATAATCTTTATATTGATTTTGTCCGTTTGCTGTTATTCCTGCAATAATCAAGCAAAAACATTAACCGACGACGTATGCCTGAGATTTGATTCTCCGGCGAAAATCTACGGAGCGTCGCTGCCGATAGGCAACGGAAGGGTTGGCGCCATGATATTCGGCAACCCAAACACCGAAACTATAGTGCTGAACGAAATTTCCCTCTGGTCGGGAGGCTATCAGGACGCCGACAGGGAGGATGCGCACGAATATCTGCCCGAAATCAGGAAACTGTTGCTGGAAAAAAAGAACAAAGAAGCACAGGAACTTGTCCAAAAAAACTTCGTCTGTAAAGGACCCGGTTCGGGCGCCGGAAGCGGAGCAAAGGTGAAATACGGATGCTATCAAATATTTTCGGAATTGTTGCTGGAATGGGCGGATACGCAATCGGAAATTCAAAACTATGAAAGGACTTTGGACATAGAAAATGCCGTAGCTTCGGTCAAATGGCGCAGAAACAACACGGATTATCAAATGAAAGCCATAGCCGATTTTGAAAAAGACAGAATACATATCACAATAAAATCCTCTAAACCCAAATCAATCAATTTCAAAACCACGTTCAACCGAAAAGCGAATGCACGCGCTTATATAAAAGACAACAGACTGATTTTGGAAGGACAACTGCCTTCGGGAGAGGATAAAGGTATGAAATTCGCAGCATTGGCAGACCTTGTTCAACGCGGCGGCGAAATCACCGCCGACGGCTCCAAATTAAGTGTAAAGGATGCCTCCGAAACGGAGATAATTGTATATGCCCTGACGAATTTCGACTACGGTTATACGGGACTGAAAGACACTGACCCGTTGTCCGAACTGTTGAAAATCACTCCCCCCACTGCACTATCCTTCAATGAAGACGTCAAAAATCATTCGAAACGTTACGGCGAATATTTCAACCGTTGCAGATGGTATTCGGGGATTGACAACAAAAACAACGACTCGGCTCAACTGACAACAACCGAAAGGTTAGTAAGATACGCCGAAGGAGCAAAAGATTCCGAGTTGCCCGTCCTTTATTTTAACTTCGGACGCTATTTGTTAATCTCCTCTTCCCGACCGGGTTTATTGCCCGCCAATCTGCAAGGTCTGTGGGCGCAGGAATATCAAACTCCATGGAATGGCGATTATCATCTAAATATCAACATTCAAATGAACTACTGGCTCGCCGAAGTCACAAATCTCGCCGCCCTGAGCGAACCCCTGCATCGCTACACCGCCGCCCTGCAAAACAACGGCGCCAAAACAGCCAAAGCCTATTACGACGCTCCCGGCTGGGTTGCCCACGTCATCAGTAATCCATGGCTTTACACTTCCCCCGGCGAACATGCCGGCTGGGGTTCCACGCTCACCGGAGGCGCATGGATAACCACCCATTTGTGGGAATATTTCCGGTTTACCAAAGACACTGCCTTTCTGAAACAATATTATCCGGTGATTAAAGGCGCTACGGAATTTTTGAATGCAATACTCATTGAAGAAGAACACGGATGGTTGGTTACCGCGCCGTCTAACTCTCCCGAACATGCTTATATAGACTTCAATAACTTTACGGGATATACCTGTATGGGACCAACAATAGATATGCAAATCACCCGTCAATTGATGAATATATGCATCAAATCTTCCGAAATTCTGGGCATTGACAAGGATTTTGCAAATATATTGAAAGAACGGGTAACGAAACTTGCTCCGAATCAAATCGGCGCGGCGGGCGACCTCAACGAATGGCTTGAAGACTGGAAAGACGCCGAACCTCAACACCGGCATGTGTCCCATTTGTACGGACTTCATCCCTACGACGAAATAACGCCCGACAAAACGCCCGAATTGGCTGCGGCTGTAAGAAAAACTCTGGAACAAAGAGGCGATGGCGGCACAGGATGGTCAAAAGCATGGAAAGTCGGTTTTTGGGCGCGACTTGGCGACGGCGACCACGCGCTGAAACTCTTCAAGGGATTGCTGAATCCCACGCATAACCGCAATACCGAATATAAAGGTTCCGGCGGAGGAACTTATCCCAATTTGTTTTGCGCTCATCCCCCCTTCCAGATTGACGGTAATTTCGGCGGCACAGCCGGTTTGGCGGAAATGCTGCTTCAAAGTCACGGCGACGACGAGGTGATACGATTTTTGCCCGCGCTCCCCTCCGACAGCGACTGGAAACAGGGCGAAATCAAAGGACTTATGGCACGCGGCAATGTTTCCGTAGATTTTAAATGGGACAATCATCAGCCGGTAGAAATCACCCTGTTGCCGCATAAAACCTGTAAAATCAATGTGCTTGTTCCGCAAGGCATGACATTGGATTCTAAAAAATTTGAAACAAGCGAAATAGTTACATTAGACGTCGTTGCCGACAAAAAAATATATATCAAAAGATGATAAACATCAGAAATGCTACATTGGATGATATTCCTCTGATAAACAGTCTTGCCCGGATAGCCTGGCCTGCGACTTATTCCAATATGCTCTCCAAAGAACAGTTGAATTATATGTTTGAAATGATGTATTCGCTTGATTCTTTAAAAATTCAAATGACCGAAAAAAAACATAATTATTTTATTCTGTTCGACGATGATACGCCTCATGGATATATCTCCATACATATCGTTGACGGAGAGATTCTTTATCTTGAAAAAATATACGTATTGCCCGAATCGCAGGGCAAAGGATACGGCGAATTACTGTTGAAAAAAGCCGAAGAATTTGCCTTGTCACATTCTCTATACAAAATAAGATTGAATATGAACAGAGAAAATAAATCGCGCTATTTCTACGAACATCTTGGATTTAAAATTATAGGAGAAAGAGATTTCCATATCGGACAGGGATTTTATATGAATGATTATATCCTGGAAAAATCGCTGTTGGAAAAGGAAAGTTAGAAGAACGTAAAAAATCGTGGATTACCCCCTTAA
>JAISRS010000481.1 GCA_031273485.1 Prevotellaceae bacterium | reverse complement strand
CCATTGCGGTCTTTAACCCTTTCGGTTGTAGCGATAGGCAGAGTAACAACCGCCACTCCGCTGTCCAAATGACGTATTTCCGGATCTTTTCCAACGTTTCCGATTAGTATAACCTTGTTGTAAGACATATTTACTACTAAATGATTTTAGTGTCCACTAAAGGACGATTAATTTAACGGTAAAGGTAATTAAAAATTTAAACTGTCAAATGTTTTATTTAAATAAATTTTAAATCCATTGACAGTAAGATGTGTTTTTTTTTAAAACTGTTGCATCCTTTTTTAAATATTTTAACAAAAAAACGTTTTTGAACGATGAACGATGAACCCCGCCTTCGCTTGCGCGGATTTGTAATCCGTACATTCGCTTGTAAGGTTTTTAAGCTCCTTAAGCTAAATCTTTTTTTGAGGTGCTATGGAGGAGATGGAGATGAGGACTACGTTCCCTCTGTTCGGCGTAGCGTCATTGGTAGGGAATTCCATCCATAGCGCCTCAAAATAAGATTTAGTCCATTTCTCGAAAAACAGCATAAAAGATTTGGACAATACGGCGATAAGGACAGTGAAGTTAAAAAAGTTTCAGATTCAAAATGCCTGAAATCAATGGATGGCGCATAAAAATATAATTCCATAGTGTGATTTAAAAAAAACAGTATAAATTTGCGCCAAATTGTTTCCAAAAATTGTCGATAGACAACTAAAAAGAAAGAAACTTATTTATAATGAAAGTTGCAATACAGGGCGTAGCGGGAGCGTTTCATGATGAGGCTGCCCGTAAATTTTTCGGAGAAGAAATAAAACTTATTGAATGTGATACTTTTCGTTTGCTGTGCGAAAAAGTCGATTCCGGCGAAGCCGATTACAGTATCATGGCTATAGAAAACACTATAGCAGGCAGTTTGCTGCAAAATTACGGCTATCTCAACGAATTTCGTTTGAATATCATTGGAGAAATATATTTGAGAATCAAAATGAATCTCATGGCTCTTCCGGGAACTAAAATAAGAGATATTAAACAGGTGTTTTCGCACCCTATCGCATTGCGTCAGTGCGCCGAATATTTAAACACACTGTCTGCGGATGTAATAATCTCCGAAGCAGAAGATACCGCAGAATCGGCAAAAAATATATACGAAAAACAGTTAGTCGGTACGGCAGCCATAGCGGGAGAAGTCGCCGCCAAGATGTATCATCTTGATATATTGGCAAAAGGAATAGAAACGGTTAAGAAAAATTATACCCGTTTTATTGTCCTGTCCAAAAAACCGCAATCCGTATCCAACTGTAACAAAGCCTCTCTCTCTTTTGAGGTTAGACATCAGCCGGGTTCTTTAGCCGAGGCGCTTGCCATATTTGCTCGTCATAATGTGAATTTAACTAAAATACAGTCTGTTCCCATACTCGGACAACCATATCAATATTCCTTTCATGTTGATGTCGAATGGCAGGATTCGGACAGTTATAACACATCTGTTTCCGAAATACTTAGACATGTTTCCGGCTTGTCGGTATATGGAGAATATAAAAAAGGAGAATTACCGTCGGAAATTTAAATCATAAATTATAAAATATTTCAACAATGATTATTAAAGAAGCTAATAGATTAGGAAGTATTCAGGAGTATTACTTCTCGCGTAAAAACGCGGAAATTGCAGAAATGAACAAAACAGGTATTCCTGTAATCAACCTTGGTATAGGAAGTCCCGATTTGAGACCCTCGGATGAAACAATAGATAAATTGTACGAAATTGCAATTCGGGAAGATTCTCACGGTTATCAGCCATATCGCGGTGATTTGGAATTGCGTCGTGCGATATCTGTCTGGTATGAAAAAACGTTTGCCGTAAAATCCGATCCCAACACTGAGGTTCTTCCTCTTGCCGGTTCCAAGGAAGGTATAATGCACATCACAATGTCGTTTGTGAATGAAGGAGATGAAGTTCTGGTTCCCGATCCGGGGTATCCTACCTACGCTTCGGTGACATTACTCGCAGGAGCTAAAATAAAGAATTATAAACTGAAAGAAGAACTTGGCTGGCAAATTGATTTCGATGAACTTGAAAAACAGGATTTATCTAAAGTGAAACTGATGTGGACTTGTTTTCCGAATATGCCAACCGGAGTCCGCGCCACCGACGATACCTACAAAAGGTTGGTTGCACTGGCTAAAAAACATGAGTTTCTTTTGGTCAACGATAATCCTTACAGTTTGGTTCTCAACACCGAATATAAAAGTATATTGACTCATGAAGGCGCATGGGATGTGGCTCTGGAAATGAATTCGCTTAGTAAATCGCACAATATGGCAGGATGGCGAGTAGGCTGGGTTATAGGACAAAAGGCATATATTGATTCGATTATGAAGTTCAAAAGTAATATGGATTCCGGAATATTTTTGGGGATTCAACGCGCCGCCGTCAAAGCACTGGAAAATACCGAAGAATGGCATATCAAAAGAAACGAAGAGTATCGTGAACGCCGGAAATTAGCCGAAGAATTGGCGGCTAAACTCGGTTTAACGTTCAATCCAAATCAGGTAGGCTTGTTTCTGTGGTGTAAGATACCGCCTCATTTCCCTTCCGGAGAATGGTTAAGCAACAAAATTTTGAAGGAAGCAAGGGTATTTATCACTCCAAGTTTTATTTTCGGAAGCACAGGCGAACGTTTTGTACGTATTTCGCTTTGTACAAAACAGGCGAATTTTAAGGAAGCAATCAAAAGAATAAGTACTGTAGATTTGCAGTAAATCATAAATTTCACGAAAAATGTTTTATGTAAAGGATTAATAATTATATATCTCTGTTGCCGTAAACAGATTTTATAAATATATTTTTTGGAATAATAAAACAAATCACTACTTTTGCCGCTCGAAAAGCCCGGATGGCGGAATTGGTAGACGCGCTGGTCTCAAACACCAGTGGATTCAAACTCCGTGTCGGTTCGATCCCGACTCCGGGTACATTACAAAACGTCAATAGTTTATTTATTTAAATTATTGGCGTTTTTGATTTTTGCGGTGTTTGGCGCCAAAGAAATACAAAAAACGACTTTTGGTTATACCAATGACATCTGCGTAGAACGAAGGGAGCGCCATCGTCACCTACATAGCGCCTCAAAATAAGGTTTACATGATGTGGTAATTACAATGGTTACCGAGGTTGTTAATAAGGTAAAAATAAGGTTTTTATCATATACCTTGTTGCGAATCGGAAAACTACGCCAAACGATGGAGTTAAGGACTTCATAATTCGTAATCCCCCTGTTGCCGATTTCGGCATTTTGTCCTCTTATTTTCCTGCGGAGAGAAATAAAAGTGTAACAAATCTTTCATCAATAAAAATATTTATTGATGAAAAAATCGACTTTTTTTATGTTTTGGAATACTGTCGAAAGAGATGTGTTACAATGATTAACGTTTAAATATTTTCGGTTTGAAGGGTGTATAAATACGATAAAAAACAATTCTATTTATTATTTTGTTCATTGCGGATTAAAAAATAGTATTAATTTTGTGCTGCATTTATTAAATTTTTATTAAAATTTTGTAACTAAAAAAAGTATAATTATGAAATGTTTTTTCTCATATAACGGGCGCATAAATAAAGCAGTTAGATACGACTCTGGTTGCTGTTTTGGCATAG
>JAISRS010000192.1 GCA_031273485.1 Prevotellaceae bacterium | reverse complement strand
AAATCCTGCGGATTTTTTTAATTATCCACGAAACGTAAGTTCGACGTAGTCAATTACACGAATTTTTTAATTCATAATTTCGGATTTCATGATTATGAGATAATATAAAATAAGGAAATAAGGTACTAACAGAGTTCAATCTTCTGTTAGGATTTATTGGCTAAATCTTTTTTTGAGGCGCTATTACTTCCGGCTGCGCCGTAGCAATGACGGCTACGCCGAACGAAAAGGTCGCCAAGCTATCGCTACATCGAACGAAGGGAACTCAATCTATAGCGCCTCAAAAAAAGATTCAGCCTGAAAAAGCCAAAAAATATCTCGTAAAACTGTACAACATCGCGCCAATGTTGTACAGTTTTTCTCAAATGTCGTACAGTTTTTCTCAAATGTTGTACAGTTTTGGTCAAATGTTGTACAGTTTTGCTCAAATGTTGTACAGTTTTGCTCAAATGTTGTACAGTTTTGGTCAAATGTTGTACAGTTTTGCTCAAATGTTGTACAGTTTTGCTCAAATGTTGTACAGTTTTGCTCAAATGTTGTACAGTTTTGGTCAAATGTTGTACAGTTTTGGTCAAATGTTGTACAGTTTTGGTCAAATGTTGTACAGTTTTGCTCAAATGTTGTACAGTTTTGGTCAAATGTTGTACAGTTTTACTCAAATGTTGTACAGTTTTGCTCAAATGTTGTACAGTTTTGCTCAAATGTTGTACAGTTTTGGTCAAATGTTGTACAGTTTTGCGATAAAGCTGTACAGTAATGAGCGATTACTGTACAGCTTTTAGTAATTACTGTACAGTATTGGACAATTACTGTACAGTATTACATCAAAATTGTACGGTTTTAGAGTAATTATGAAATATATTTGACTGCGTCAAACCTAAGTTCGACGCAGTCAAATAAAAATCGACTGCGTCAAACGTAAGTTCGACGCAGTCGAATGTGTTAGCGTACAGACAGAAATCGAAACTTATTTATTTACCCTGTATTTTTCGTTTCCTGTCTTGAAAAAATCTATTATCTGATTCAGCGCTGCAATGGCTGCATTCATATTTGCTTCATCTGTTTCGGCGCCTATTTTATTGGGCGTTGCAAAATATCGGCTTCCGAAAGTCAGCATTTTTTCGTGGCAGGCGGGTTTCACGTCCGTGCCGTATTTGATGCGGCTGTTTTCCATTGCTGACAGCAAATCATCCTCATTGATAACTTCTTTGCGAGCGGTGTTAACTAAAACGGCATTTGCCTTCAGAAGGCTCAACAGGTTTCGATTGATTGATTTAATGGTGCCCGCAACGGCAGGGATATTTATGGAGATGATATCGCAAAGTGAATAAAGCTCTTCGACTGATTGAACCGCCTGAACTCCATCCTGCTGCAATATGTTTTCATCCACAAAAGGGTCGAAGGCGCTGACCGTCATTCCGAAACCTTTGCCCAAGGATGCGACTGATTTCCCCACATTGCCGTAGGCGTGTATTCCAAGTTTTTTACCCTTCAATTCGTTTCCCGTACCCGGTGAAAATGAATTTCTTGACAGATAAATTATCAACCCTAAAGTGAGTTCCGCCACAGCGTTGGAATTTTGTCCGGGGGTATTCATCACCACAATATTTTTTGAGCTGCATGCCTCCAAATCAACATTGTCGTATCCGGCGCCGGCGCGTACAACTATTTTTAAATTAACTCCGGCGTCAATAACTTCGGGAGTAACTTTATCGGAGCGCACAATCAGCGCGTCCGCCGTTTTAACGGCTTCCACCAAATCGGACTGATTTTTATAATTTTCCAGAGAAATCAGTTCGATTTCGTTTTTGGCAATTTCCTTCATCCGGCTCACTGCTGCGGACGAAAAAGGTTTTTGAGTAGCAAGTAATAATTTCATGTTTTTGTGTTACTTATTTAATTATAATTATTTTAATTCTTTACAAAATTCGGCGGCTTGTTGTCCCGCCAGATAACCCGTCGAAAATGCAATTTGTAAATTGTATCCACCGGTATTAGCGTCCAAATTCATGATTTCGCCTGCAAAAAACAGGTTTTTCACAAGTTTCGAGCGCATGGTTTTGGAGTTGATTTCCTTCAAATCTACGCCTCCCGCCGTAACAATCGCTTCCTCAAACGGTCGAAATCCCGAAACTTTATATTTTAATGAAGTTAATCCGGTGATTAGATTATCCGTATCTATAGATTTTAACTCTCGCACATATTTTTTCGGCGATATTTTGATTTTTCCGATAAACGGAGCGACAAGCGCCGACGGGAGTAATCTGCGCACTAAATCAGGCGTTTGCCCGTTACCAAGCGACGCTATTTCTCTGCCGATACGGTTCCTTATCTGCTCTTCGGACAAAGCCGGTTTGAAATTGATTCGTATCTCCGCCTGTTTTCCGTCCAGGATTGCATCAACTGCATTTCTGCTTATTTTCAGAACAGTGGGTCCCGTTATACCGTATTTCGTAAATTCCAATTCTCCAAATTCCGTTTGCGCCGTGCCTCCGTCAATAATCAGCGACAATTCCACATTTTTTAACGAAACGTTTTTGATTTCCTCATAATCTTCCAGTTCCAGTCCCGTGAGCGAGGGTCGCGGGGCAATAATCCTGTGTCCCGACTGTTGGCTCCACCTGTATCCGTCGCCCGTAGAGCCGGTTGCGGGATACGATATTCCACCTGTAGCAATAATAAAAGCACGGGCGTTGATGTTGATTTTTTTGCCCGATTTTTCGTAAGATAAACCCTTTATCAACCCACTGTCCGTATCCATCTCCAAACTAACGACTTTTGCATTACATTCGATCTGCGCTTTTTTTTCGGTTGCTTTAACCATTGCATTGGCGACATCCCAGGCGTTTTGGGATGCCGGAAAAATTCTGCCGCCTCTCTCTTCCACTGTCTTTAAACCCGTTTTGTTTAAAAAATTCACCAAGTCGATATTTGAAAAATTCTTAAATGCAGGTTTGAAAAAACCTGAATCGGGAAACACGTTTCTAAGAAATTCTTCTTCGTTTTTTGTGTTTGTGATATTGCATCTTCCTTTGCCTGATATTCTTAATTTGCGGGCGGGTTTCTCCATTTTTTCCAACAGAAGAACCTTCGCCCCTTTTTCCGAAGCTCTATCGGCAGACATCAGACCGGCAGGTCCTGCGCCTATAACAACAATATCGAAGAAATTATTCATTCAAACCACAAACTTTTTTTTGATAACCGTAAAGTCGGCACATATTTCATAACTAAAATACCTAATTTTTATGTTTAAAAAACGCCGCAAATATACTAAAAAATTGTACTGTCGCAATTTTTTGCAATACGAAGCCAATCAAAAGTAGAAATTGGAAGATGGAAATTGGAAATAAGATGGTAAAAGTTTTCTTTTTTGCGTATCTTTGTAGCGTAATTCAAAACGAAAAGATTATGAAATACTTATTGGAAATAGAAGCCGAAGACAAAATTGCTTTTGCAGAAGAATTGTTCAGGTCGATGGATTTCGTGAAAGTGCTGCAAGTACTGCCCGAAAAGACAACGAAAAAACCTCGCGAGGGATGGGCTGAAGCCGCCGAACAGCAGCACACTCTAAACGACGACAAACTGTTGACGCCGGATATATTTGAAGATGAAAACCTTGACTGGTGGACATGGAAGGAATAAAGCAATTCGATATTTTTTGGGTACAATTAGACCCGACACAAGGCGGAGAAATAACGAAAACACGACCTTGTGCGATAATCAGTCCTAATGAAATAAACTGTTGTCTGCGCACAGTTATCATTGTTCCCATCACTTCAACGCTGAGAGACTATCCATTCCGTGTGCCGTGCTTTGTTAACGGAAAAAACGGAGAAATGGCGGTTGACCACATACGTGCAATTGACAAGAGCCGTATTCTCCGACGGTTAGGACATCTGACGTATCACGAAATTTTGAGGATTCGAGATGTTTTGAATGAAATGTTCTGTCAATAATTCATAATTCCCGACAGCCACTTAAACATCGTTATATATACCTGTTCTCTCACTTCCGGTGCGGACAGGATTAAATCGTGCAAACCGTCTTTAAAAGTAACATTGGTTATATTTTTACACAGACATGAGGAATATTTTCTGATATGTTCCACATTGAGAACGGCATCCGCTTTTTTAAATTCCTCCGACCAATATTTACTTTTAAATGATTTATCCGAACTCATAACCAGTACCGGACATTTAATATCCAATCCTTTATGCACTTGTACATGAGCATTATGTATTGCTCTTAGCCAAACGGCATTGATTTTGGAAACAGCAAGAGGTTTCCAATTTTCGTTAAATTCCCATTCTCCATATACTTTTTTGGAGATGGAATTGCCGTAATGCAGCGATAATCCTTTATTGATTGTTAAATTCGGAAAAATACGTGATAAAAATGAAACAACAGGTATCAGCATTTTTTTGATTCCTGTTATGTTCAGTTCCAGAAACGGACTGTTAAGTATCATAGCGTCTATAGGTTCCGCCGGTCGATTGTGTGCATACAGCGACAAAGCCAGTCCTCCGGTGGAATGTCCCAAAAGGACTAACCGACCCTTTGTTTCTTTTTTTATTTGACACACTGCCGCATCAATATCCTCATAGTAATCACTTATATCATACAGGTTATAAGGCGTCTGCCATGGACGGATCGAACGCCCGCATTTTCTTAAATCCAAAGCATAGAAATTATAACCGTTTTTTTGAAATTGTTCGGCTAATTCTTTTTGAAAAAAATAATCGCTAAAACCGTGTATATATAACACACTGCGATGATATTTCTCGACATCCGCCATACGCACCAGCGTACAAAAAACATCTCCTTCTCTGTCGGGTTTCATTTGTAAAGTCATCTGTTCAAACTTTTCACCCAATTCATCAACACTATACATAAGCAATAAAATTTATCCGACAAATATAGGCAAATTTGGCTAAATCTTATTTTGAGGTGCTATGGATGGAGTTCCTTTCGTTCGATGTAGCGATAGCCTTTCGGGCTGCTTGGCGACCTTTTCGTTCGGCGTAGCCGGAAGCAATAGCGCCTCAAAATAAGATTTAGCCAAAAATTCGTGTCAATTCGTTGTAATTCGGTAACCCAAAATTCGTGTGATTCGTGTAATTCGGTAACCAAAAATTCGTGTCAATTCGTGTAATTCGTGGATTAAAAAAGTCCGTGAAAAAAATTCGTGTCAATTCGTTGTAATTCGCTAACCAAAAATTCGTGTGATTCGTGTAATTCGTGGATTAAAAAAATCCGTGGAAAAAAAATCCGTGGAAAAAAATCCGTGAAAAAGATTCGTGGCATCAGGATTCGGGGATAGATATCCAGCCTTGCGCCGTGATTTTTATTTCGTTGTTATCGGGAGTTACGAGATATGCGCCATGTGAGGCGTCGGTGATGTGTCCGATGATTTCGAAGCCTGCGAGGTTTCTTATTTTTTCGTGTTCGGACAGAGGTATTGTAAACAGCAGTTCAAAATCATCTCCGCCGTTCAGGGCGGCTGTTACGGCGTCGAAATTCATTTCTTCGCACACGGCGAATGTTTCGGACGAAACGGGTATTTTTTCCAAATAAATTCTTACGCCA